>JAVERU010000092.1:0-11544 GCA_034006965.1 Tenuifilaceae bacterium | reverse complement strand
GGTGCTTTCGGGCGTACCCAAATCGCTATCAGCACTTATTAAGGCCAATAGAATACAGGAAAAGGTGCGCGCTGTAGGATTCGATTGGGAGGAGCGCCAACAGGTTTGGGACAAGGTAAACGAAGAGCTTAACGAGGTTCAAGGTGAAATTGAAAAGGGAGATCAGAATAGGATTGAAGCCGAGTTTGGCGATTTGTTATTCTCTGTGGTAAACGCTGCTCGATTGTACAATATCGACCCCGAAACGGCTCTGGAGCGCACCAACAAAAAATTTATGAAACGCTTTGGTTACCTCGAGAGCAAAACCATTAAGGAGGGACGCTCGCTAAAAACCATGACCCTAGCCGAGATGAACGAGATTTGGGAACAAGCTAAAGCATTCGACAAACCCTAAACACTGCTATGCTTCAATTCGTTGTTAAAAGATTTTTGTACAGTATCCTTGTGGTTTGGGGCGTGGTAACGCTGGTTTTTATCCTATTCAACCTAATTCCCGGTGACCCCGCCCGAATGGTAATGGGGCAAAGAACCGACGAGGCCTCGCTTGCCGCTGTACGTCGCGATCTGGGGCTCGATAAGCCCCTACCCTACCAGTACTTAAAATACATCAACGACCTATCGCCCATATCAATCCATAATCACAACAACCCTGATAGTTACATCTATTTAGATATGGCGACATACTCCGTAGCCGCAACGATTGGGCTTAGCTCATCGAGAGCAATTGCAGTTAAGGCGCCATACCTACGGCGCTCGTTCCAAAGCGGAAAAACGGTAACCTCCATTATATCCGAAACGCTTCCCAACACCTTTATCCTTGCCATTACCGCTATGGTATTTGCCACCATCATAGGCATTGGGCTGGGTGTTGTTGCTGCGCTTAAAAAGGATACATGGATAGACAGGACCCTGCTCGTACTCTCAGCCTTTGGCATGAGCGTACCTTCGTTCTTTGCAGCCATACTATTTGGCTGGCTTTTCGCATTTGTGCTGGGCGATTTTACGGGGCTAAACCTAACTGGTAACCTTTTGGAGGTTGATGATTTGGGCGAAGGGATGCACCTCCATCTCAAGAATCTAATCCTACCAGCGTTTACGCTGGGCATTCGGCCACTGGCCATTGTTACGCAGCTAGCGCGAAACTCCATGCTCGAAACGCTTTCGCAGGATTACATCCGCACGGCCAAGGCCAAGGGGCTTACCTTTACCAAGGTGATATGGCGGCACGCCCTAAAGAACTCGTTAAACCCAGTGGTATCAGCAATTTCGGGTTGGTTTGCATCACTAATGGCTGGTGTGGTTTTCATCGAGTATATCTTTGGATGGAAGGGGCTGGGCTATGTAATTGTTGAGGCCCTTAACAGCTACGATGTACCACTGGTGCTTGGTTCGGTAGTAACCCTATCCATAGTATTTGTTGTAGTTAATTTTATGGTAGATATTGCCTACACGTACCTTGATCCAAGAATACGATTGTCGTAAGCCTAACCGAATGGAATTTATTCGTATTTTTGGTAAGATTGATTTCATAAAGGAATATTTATTTATCGACATAAAAATCAAAAGAAATGAGAAAACAGATTGTTGCAGGAAATTGGAAGATGAACACAACCCTTGAGGACGGCCTAAAGCTGGCCACACAGGTAAACGAACTTTCACAATCGCTACCCCAGGATGTTGAGCTTATTATTGCCCCTCCATTTACACATCTACATACCATCGCTAGCAAGCTGCAGGGCGGCAAGGTTAAGGTAAGCAGCCAGAACTGTGCTGCTTGGGACAAGGGTGCATATACCGGCGAAATTTCGGTTGATATGATTGCCTCAACCGGTGCCAGCTACGTAATTATTGGCCACTCGGAGCGTCGCGAGTACTTTGGCGAAACCAGCGAAATACTACTTAAAAAAGTGAAGCTGGCACTTGACAAAGGTTTGTCTCCCATCTTTTGCTGCGGTGAGGTGCTAGGCGAGCGCGACGCCAACAGACACTTTGAGGTTGTTCAAACTCAAATAGAAGAGGTACTTTTCAACCTCACCGAAGCCGAGATGAAAAATGTGATTATTGCCTACGAGCCCGTTTGGGCCATTGGTACAGGCCGAACCGCATCACCCGAGCAGGCGCAGGAGATGCACGCACACATCAGAAAGTGCCTGGTTGAAAAGTTTGGCGATACCGTTGCCAATGCCACAAGCATACTGTACGGCGGTAGCTGTAAACCCGACAATGCCGTGGAGATCTTCGCCAAGCCCGATGTTGATGGCGGGCTAATAGGTGGCGCATCGCTTAAAGCCGAGGATTTTATTGCCATAGCCAAATCATTTCCCAAGTAGATGAAGTATACCGAGGTAGCCATACAGCTTACCCCATACAGCCCGCAGGCAGCTGAAATTATCACTGCCCTGCTGGCTGAGCTGGGGTTCGACAGCTTTACTGAAAATCCTGAGGGTTTAACGGCTTACATCCCAACCCATCTATACGATGATGCCGATTTAAATAGATTTTTCAACGATTTAACCCTTGATGTAAAGGCCGTTTACACCGTTCAGCACATCGACGACCAGAACTGGAATAAGCAGTGGGAATCGAACTTTGAGCCCATAACCGTTGAAAATCTCTGTAGGGTTCGTGCGCCATTCCACAAGCCACAAGAGGGCTTTGAGCTGGAAATTATTATTGAACCCAAGATGGCCTTTGGAACTGGCCACCACCAAACCACTTGGCTAATGACCCGAGAGATCTTCTCGCTGGATATAAAGGGGAAGTCGGTACTCGATATGGGTTGTGGAACGGGCATACTAGCCATAGTGGCCGAAAAGCTTGGTGCAGCAAATGTGAAAGCCATCGATAACGATAGCTGGGCATACGAAAATGCCAAGGAGAATGTGGCTGCTAACAACTGCTTTAAAATAGATGTGGTGCTGGGTGACGCTGCGGCCATTGGTAACCATAAGTTCGATGTAATACTGGCCAATATCAATCTTAATATCCTTCTAAACGATATGGCACAATACGTGCAAAGCCTTACACCCAACGGAGTGCTGGTGATGAGCGGAATTCTCACCGGCGATATCGCCACCATTGAGCAAGCCGCCAAGCAGCATGGGCTAACCATTGTACATAGTAAAACTAAGAACGACTGGGCCTTAGTGCGCACCATAAAGTCCAGCTAATCCGACAGACAGATGAAACTATCCTACCTAAAACACCTTGCCACAAGATTAGCCATACTAATAATCCTTACAGGCGCCTCGGCACAAGGCTTCTCGCAAAGGATTACAACCTTCTCGCCTGAGGTGGAACTTTTTGCTACTGAGCTCGAGGGTTTGGTAAAAAGCCAGCTCGAGAAGGATGAAGAAGATATCCCAGAGAGGTTTTCGCTGATGTGGCAATCGGACACATTATCTACAGACCAAAAGGGAAAGGTAGTTTCAATAGCCAACAATATACTAAAAAAAACAGGGGTAAACACCCGACCACTCATTACCTATGCAAAAGTTCTGATGCTATACACCCAAAGCCAAAAATTTCAGAACGAGATTGACACGTGGCTTTTGGGCGCTGAAGCTTTTGCCAAAACCGACAACCTGCCCATTTCATGGATTAGCCAATTTCTCGATAACTCCTTGGCCCTTTTCACCCGAGGCACGTTCGCCATCAACCCAGCCTTTGAGTGGAAAACTAGCAACCAGAATTTTAGCTACAAGTTTGACCAAACCCTGACCATTAGCTTCTTTGATATCGACCTAGTATGTACAAACAATAACGACTCCATAACCATTCATTCAACCCAGGGAGAGTATTTCCCCCTTGAGGACAAGTGGATTGGGAAGGGGGGAAAAGTTACGTGGGTAAGAAGCAATTTACCCACTGACGTTATCTTTGCCACGCTTGCCAACTACAACCTAAACACCACGCGCAACGAGTACGAGGCCGACTCGGTGATGTACACCAACCTCGATTACTTCGACAAACCCTCGTTAGGGCGCTTAAAAGATAAGATTACCCGAGCTACCAATCCTCAAAACGTGAACTACCCCGAGTTCTACACCTACGAGCTGCGCCATAGAATTACAAACTTCTTTGATGGTGTTGATTTTGATGGGGGTTACTACATGATAGGCTCACAATTTATTGGTAACGGTACCCGAGAGCAACCTGCCATTATCGAAATAAAGCGCGATAATGAAGATTTTCTCAGGGTCGAGGCTCAAACCTACATCTTCCGTCGGCAAACCGTTGTATCGGACTATGCCCGGGTACGGTTTAAGCTGCAAAGCGACTCGCTGTACCACACTGGCCTAGGTTTCACCTATAACGATCAGGCCAAGCTGGTAACCATTGCCCCCACCAACCTGCTTACCACGCAAAGTCCAATACTTAGTACCTATCACAACTTTTCCATAACATTTGCCCAATTGCAGTGGCGTGTTGGCGAGAACGAGATGGCATTTAGCGCACCAATGGGGTCAGCACAAAGTAGAGCCATTTTTGAGTCGAACAACTTTTTTAACGAGGAAACTTTTGATGAGCTCATGGGACGCGATGAGCAGCATCCCATCTTTGCCGTATCGAACTTCACCAGCCGCATACGCTCAAAGGAGTTTAAGGTAGATGATTTTGCTAGATACATCCGTAGAAGCCCCGAGCAGGTAAGAATTGCGATCATGCGATTGGCCATGCAGGGCTACCTGCTATATGAGTACGAAACAGGCGACGTGCACGTACTCCCCAAGCTTTACGATGCCATTAGGGCCAAGGGCAGATTTATCGACTACGATGTGCTCAAGTTCAGCTCCTACGTAGAGAGTGGTGCCAATGCTAAAATCGACCTCAATAGCCTTGAGGTGGCCATACGTGGCGTAGAGAACGTCTCCATCAGCGACTCACAGAATGTGTTACTATACCCTGCCCGCCGAGAGCTAACACTTAAAAAGGATAGAAACTTCTCTTTCGATGGAATGGTCGATGCCGGTATGTTCAGGTTTTATGGTAGTAACTTTGAGTTCGATTACACCGAGTTTAAGGTGAACTCGGAGCTTATCGACTCCCTAAGGCTTAACTACCAAACCGATGACCTAGACTTCTACGGACAACGAATCCTAAACCGTGTGACCAGCACTCTTGAGGTAATTTCAGGAGAAATTCTTATCGACAAGCCTAATAACAAGTCGGGCTTAGTAATGAACAAGGAGTACCCAATATTCAATAGCAAGGGCTATTCCTTTGTTTACTACGACGATAAATCGATACATAACGGGGTGTACGATAGAGAGAACTTCTTTTTTAGAATAGATCCATTCACATTCAAAAGCATAAACAATTTTGAGATTGAGGATATGGTTTTTGCGGGCACATTCTACTCCGCCGATATATTTGCCCCAATACAAGATACCCTCCTGCTAAGGGCCGACAACTCCCTGGGCTTTCGCCGAACATTCCCTGCAGAGGGTTACGCCATTTACCAAGGCAAAGGCCGATTCTACAACCGCATCGACCTGAGCAACAGAGGCCTTAAAGGTGTTGGCCGATTCGAGTACATCACCTCGTCAACCTCGTCGGATGACATCGATTTCTTCCCCGATTCGCTTGCTACCATAAGTACCGAGTTTACCATTGCGCAGCAAAACGATGGCATTCAGTACCCCGATGTGAAGGGTAAAGTACACTCGGTGAAATGGTACCCCTACCAAGAGAAGCTTTACGCCTACAAGGGCCGAGAATCGTTCAACATGTTCAACAACGAGGCCAAGCTGCTGGGTAACCTAACCCTTGAGCCTCTTGGGCTGGTGGGCGATGGACTTATGGATATGCACAAGGCTCGGCTAACAGCCAACAACTACCTGTTCAATGCTTTGGATTATAGTACCGATTTGGCAAACGCCGAATTCAACGTGGTATCGGCTGAGGAATTGGCGTTTACCGCACCACAGGTTAAAGCATACGTAAGCTTCGAAACCCGCCATGGAGAGTTTTACAAGGTGAACGAGAGCATTGCTGCTGAACTGCCCCCCATGATGTACAAATCGCTAATCGATAAATTTGTATGGGCAATGGATGAGAATACATTGACCATAGAAACACCCGATAGGCAAAGAGATGTGGAGCTAGGTAAGGTTAATATTGCCGGGATGCCCAGCGGTGACAAGCAGCTCGATGGGTCACTCTTCTACTCGCACCACAACGATGAGGACTCGCTATACTTCTTCTCGCCCAAAGTGAAGTATAACCTTAGCAAGCCCTACCTAACGGCCGACTCGGTGAAATACCTATTGGTTGCAGATGCTTTGATTATTCCAGGCAAAAAGCCCATTGAGATTGATGCGAAGAATAGGATGTTACCTATGGATGAATCGCAGATATTTGCGAATCAAACCCAGCGCTACCACCATTTTTACAATGCCCGAACACGGGTAACCAGCCGCAAACGTTACTCCGCCAGCGGTACCATCGATTATATAGATGAGAACGACTCCATACAGCCTATCTTTCTGAAAGAGATAAAGGTAGATAACCGAGGGAACTCCTACGCCGAAACCAGCGTAACCGAGCCCAACAGCTTTAGGCTTAGCCCTCAACTCGGCTTTATTGGCGATATGGCAATATTTGCACCCGAAAAGCATTGGACATTCCATGGTGGAGCCAAGCCGTTGCACCCATGCAGCCAGATAAACTCGAGCAATATATATTTCAATGCGCAGCTCGATCCTAATAGTATCTTCATACCTGTACCCGAACTACCCCGAAACCTAAACCAAAATATACTCATTAACGGTAGCGTGGTAACCGTTGACTCAATCCACCTATATCCAGCCCTACTTAGTGGCCGAAAAGAGCATACCGACCGAACGCTGGTATCGGCCCATGGGTACTTGCATTACAATAAGAATAGGAGTAGGTTCCTAATTGGTTCAAAATCGAAGATAATGGATCCCGACACTACGGGTAACCTAATCAGCTTATCGAAAGATTTCTGCATGCTTTTCAGTGAGGGCGAGGTTAAGCTGCCTGTAAACCTTGGTCAAATAAAGCACACCACCTCGGGTAGCCTTACCCATATTTTGGCCGACAGCATTCTGAATATGGACCTGGTGCTTGCGCTTAATTTCCACTTCAACCAGCTGTCGCTTGAGGCCATGGCCAACGAAATGGCTACGTTAACTCAGCTAAAAACGGTTGACCTTAACCGAAAAATTTACCACAAATACCTTCGCCAAGAGCTCGATAAGGGTGAAGCCCAAACGGCAAAGAACCAGATTAACCTGTTTGGCGCTCCAACCCAAATTCCAAAGGGTATAGAGAGCACAATTACATTTGCCGACCTAAAGATGACCTGGGATCAAAAGAACACCTCGTTTGTATCGAAAGGGAAAATTGGAGTTGGTACAATTGGTGGGGTGCAGGTTAACAAGTTTGTGGATGGTTTTGTGGAGATATACAAACGTAACACAGGCGACTGGATGATAATTTACCTGGAGCTGTCGCCCGATAAGTACTACGTATTCTACTACGCCAGAGGGGCCATGCAGGTATCGTCGCATAACCCACTATTTACCGATCCCATTAAGGATATGCGCACAAGGGAACGAAGAGTACGCGTTCCAGCAGGACAAATTCCATACAACTTTGTGGTTGGTACCCGCCGTGAGCTGCAAAGGGCACAGGAGCGATACAATGA
Organism: Tenuifilaceae bacterium; assembly: GCA_034006965.1. Taxonomy (GTDB): domain Bacteria; phylum Bacteroidota; class Bacteroidia; order Bacteroidales; family Tenuifilaceae; genus Perlabentimonas. The sequence continues at coordinate 3,869 of JAVERU010000092.1, read as the reverse complement.
ACTTATTGGAAGAGGGGCTAACAATTTGGAATCTACCGAAGAAGCTCCCAAAGAGGATGATGAGGTTAACAGCACCGAAAAATCTAATGAAACGACTCACGCACTGTTAGAGAAAGAAAAGCAGGAAGAAACCGAAGAAGTTGAAGAGCAGGAAGAAGAAAATGAAGGTGAACCCAACTATAAAGGTTAACGCACCAGTAGTAATAGGTTTTTAAGCGAATAGATGAATTCTGCTAGCCTTTATCGTTGTATCCATAAAGTATTTTTACAATGCCGGCTGGCTATACAGCACTTGGAAATCTAGCCTGCTCCTATGGGCCTATAGCGTAATTTCTATTATTGTGATGGCTAGCAGTCTGTTAGCTGCAATTCTGCTCTAAACCTAGCATTACCTGCTAGTTAGCAACAAGCAGATTGAAAATCATAAAATCCAGTATTACAGGCCTATAGCAATATTTGAATCGTTTTTTTAGAATTACTTGAAATTGACGTATGGAATCATTATATTCGTACGTAAATTAAGAATTGCTAAAATGGAAACTAAATTAACTTTACGATTGAGAAAAAGTGTTATTGATAGGGCTAAGAAATATGCACATAGTCAAAGAATTAGTCTTTCAAAGATGATTGAGATATATCTTGAATCAATAACCGCTTCTAAGGAAAAAGAAGAAGAAACAACGCCTTTGGTTGAAAGTTTAAGCGGTGTCATTGAACTTGACCCTGATTTTGATTATAAGAAGGAATATTCTAACTATTTGACAGAAAAATACAAATGAAAAGAGCTCTACTTGACACAAATATAATTATTGACCTATTGGCTAAAAGAGAGCCATTTGACCAAGACGCAAAAAAACTATTCTCGTTTGCAGACAAAGAAAAGGTTACTCTTTATACCTCGGCTCTTTCAATTGCAAACATAAGTTATGTACTTTTAAGAAAAAGGAAACCAGAAGAGGCTAAACAAATCTTAAGAAAATTAAAATTGCTAATTGGAATATTAAGTCTCGATGAAAAAGTAATTAATTTGGCGCTGAATGACAATGATTTTAATGATTTTGAAGATTGTCTTCAGTACTATTCTGCATTAGAAAATAAGATTGAAATAATTGTAACAAGGAATCTAAAAGATTTTGAAAATTCAAAAATACCTGTAATGACTGCCAGACAAATAAATGAGATAATTGAATAGCTGCCAGCTGCTAACAAGGGGCGTAGCCAATGCGGGCTGATTAGGAACTTCGGAGCCGCATCGCCCGTTGGGGGCGATTTCGTTGTGCGACGAAATCGAAACTCGCGCTCCCGCACTGGCCATACCCCCAACCGTTAGTGGTTAGGATCGGGGTATCTCACAAATCTCCATACCCTTCATATTGGCACCATCTATGGTTAGCCTAACCGCAGTCCGAACCTGATGAAACCCCGATCGTCCTGCTGCACCAGGATTTATATGCAGCAGCTCGTACTTCTTGTCGTAAATCACCTTTAGGATGTGAGAATGTCCACATATAAAAAGCTTGGGCTTTTGAGCTTTAATCTGCGCAAGCACCTCCCTTTCGTAGCGGTTAGGGTAGCCCCCAATGTGTGTCATAAGCACATCCACATCCTCGCACTTAAACTGCAGCACCTTAGGGTAAGCCGAGCGCACCTTAAAATCGTCGATATTACCATAAACAGCCCTGAGGGGTTTAAACCGTGCTATGGTGTCGGCGGTTTGGATGTTTCCAATGTCGCCAGCGTGCCAAAGCTCATCGCATTCGGTAAAAAAGCCTTCTAACTTTTCGTCCCAATGGCCGTGGGTATCGCTTAAAATCCCAATTCGTTTCATTCTTTTGCAATATTAGCTACTTTTGCGAAAACGCAAAGATAGATGCATATTTTCTATATCCCACAGATTTCGAGCAATACCATTGTACTCCCCGAGGACGAGTCGAAGCACTGCGCGCGGGTGTTAAGACTTGGCGTGGGCGATACCATAAATATTGTGGATGGCCATGGCACCATGCTAACCTGTAGCATAACCGATCCTCATCCAAAGCGCTGTGCTGTAGAAGTAATTGGGACAAAGCATCAGTTTGGCAAGCGAAATTTTCACCTTCACATTGCCATTGCGCCTACCAAAAATATCGATAGGTTTGAGTGGTTCCTCGAGAAAGCCACCGAGATAGGAATTGACGAGATTACCCCAATGCTCTGCGAGCACTCGGAACGGAAAACCGTTAATCTTGAGCGATTGGAAAGGGTTATTGCAGCAGCCATGAAGCAATCGATAAAGGCATACCTGCCCAAGCTAAACCCGCTAACGCCCTTTAACGATGTTGCTGCCATGGAGTTCGACGGGCGCAAGCTAATTGCCTACTGCGGAAACTTTGATGAAACTCACGCTAAAACACTGATTAGCAAAAGCGAAAGCGTACTAATGCTGATTGGCCCCGAGGGCGATTTTGCCCCAGCCGAAGTACAACTTGCCTTGCAAAATGGTTTTAAAACCACAGGGCTTGGCCCATCGCGGCTTAGAACCGAAACGGCAGGCGTGGTGGCTTGCACCATCGCCAACCTTATAAATCAGGCATAATACTACTCTTCGAAAAACTCCTCGGCACCCGGAAAGTTTAGCTTCTGCTTGGCCACCTCGGGTGGAAAGATGAAGTACTGAACCTGTGCTTCAGCGCAAAGTTCACCCTTAGCATTTAAAAGTTGGGTTTGGATATTGGCTAATCTTTTCTCCGAGCTAATAAGCCAAGCTTTTAGCCTAAGTGGCCCATCGGAAATATGGGCTGGTTTTTTGTATCGTATCTGTAGCTGCGAGGTAACGCCTCCTGTTCCAAGTATAGTATTCACAGCCCAACCACCAATCTCATCGAGCAGCGTAGCCTGTACTCCACCATGCACAACATCGGTATAACCCTGAAAATCGTTATGGGGAGTCCACTCTGCATAAATTATCTTTTCAACCTCATCAAAAGTAAAGCTTAACCTTAGACCAAATGGATGGTTTGGGTCGCAACCCAAGCACCCATATCCCTTATGCCCCACGTATGGATTCCGAACCTTTTTCATAAGTGCAGATTTGCTGCAATATTAACACTTTTGCGAAAAAGGAACAAGTTGTGTGAAAAGTCGAAGTTGCCTACTTTCGAACACTTTCATTATCAAAAACAAACGCTGATAGACTGTATGCATATGGTTGCGTTGGTTAGATGGTTGTTGCCTTCAGCAAGATTGACTGAAACGCTAAACACCCAACTTTCTGAATTTCGGGTAAAAAAACGCTGACAGCCTGTATGCCTAGGGTAAGAGGACTCCCACCCAGTCCGAGAGGCAGGGCTGTCAGGTTTTATAGACTTATAACTTTTTGTATGTAACAAGCTGTGAACGCCATAACAAGTGAGATGCCTTTTTATACACCTAGCCGATTATATACAACTTATAACCTGTTGCGCGATTTAGTATAAAAGTTAAACCCAAATGAAGTGTATCTATACGCTACAATGGATGATTAAAAACGAACAGAAACCAGAGATTATCGAATATATCTGACTTTTTGACAATTGCGAAAGATACCAAATAAATGATAAAAATTTATTGAAAAAAATATCGATATATTTTGCAGATATTAAAAATGCTCGTATTTTTGCATCGCTTTAAACGAAAAGCACAACGCAACACACAAAGACGTATTTGGGAGCTTAGCTCAGCTGGTTCAGAGCACCTGCCTTACAAGCAGGGGGTCACTGGTTCGAATCCAGTAGCTCCCACACTTAAAATCAACCACTTACAGCGCTCATCGAGGTAAGTGGTTTTTTGTTGTGCATACAACTTACCCCACAACCCTATGGCCTACGCGTACATACTATACTCGGCGCAGC
>JAVERU010000091.1:0-11720 GCA_034006965.1 Tenuifilaceae bacterium | reverse complement strand
GCAAGCCAATGAAAGCTGGCGAGGTGGCCGAGGCCGCAGGAATCGATAAGAAAGAGGTTGACAAAAACATCAAAAAACTCGTTGCCGAGGGTGTACTTCACTCCCCAGTTCGGTGCTTTTACGATGTGAAAAAGTAGATTCGTCTTTTTTTAACACAGAGACACTGAGACACAGAGGTAATTTTTTCTCTGTGACTCCGTGCCTCTGTGTTTTCTCAATCTCTTCCCCCCCCGAAAAAATCTCCTCCCAATTATCATTGTTCGTTACTCCTACAATTCATACCTTTAGCAAAACTTTCCTAATTCAACTAGCTATGAGAAAAATACATCTATGGTTGATGCTGGTTTTGCTGTTGGCAGCATCGTGCAATACCAGCCAAAAATCAACCGAGCCAATTATTGGCCCCGCAAACATTACGGTCGACAACGGATTGCTAACCCCCGAGGTGCTCTGGTCGTTTGGCCGACTAGGCGAGGTGGCCGTGTCGCCCAATGGCGAAAAGGTGGCCTTTACCGTTTCGTTCTACTCCATTGAGCAGAACCGCAGCAATAGCGAGGTGTTTGTGATGAATACCGATGGCACCAACAAAACCCAGATAACCAAAACCAGCGCTCATGAGTTTAACCTGACCTGGGTTAACAACCAAACCATAGCATTTATATCCACCGAGGGAGAAGTTGCGCAGATTTGGACTATGGATACAGAGGGCAAAAACCGCAAAAAGGTTTCAGAATTTGATGGGGATATCAACGGCTTTGCCATTTCGCCCACAGGCGATAAAATCCTTTTCATCAGCGAGGTGAAGGTTGATAAATCTACTGAGGATATTTACCCCGACCTGCCCAAGGCCAGCGGCATGATGTACGAAGATTTGATGTACCGCCACTGGGATACCTGGGAGGATGGCTACTACAGCCATATCTTTATTGCTGATTTTACGGGTGACAAGGTGCTGAATCCTGTTGATATTATGCCCAACGAGCCCTACGACTCGCCCCTAAAACCCTTTGGCGGGATGGAGGAGATTGCTTGGACTCCATGCGGAAAGGCCATTGCTTACACCTGCAAGAAGCTAACCGGCAAGGAGTACTCCTTTAGCACAAATTCCGATATCTACCTTTATAGTGTTGAGAAGGCCGAAACCAAAAACCTTACCGAGGGGATGATGGGCTACGACTGGCAGCCAACCTTTTCGCCTAGCGGCGATAGAATGATTTGGCTATCGATGGAGCGTGCCGGTTTTGAGGCCGATAAAGAGCGGGTATTTATGATGGATATGGAGTCGGGCGAAAGAACTTACCTAACCCCCCATTTCGATCACTCACCCTCGAATATTCAGTGGACACCCGATGGCAAGGCTATCTATTTCGTTGCAGGTGTTGAGGCTACACATCAAATTTACAGGATGGATATCGGTACACGCGAGATTACAGCCATAACAGAGGGACTTCACGACTACCATTCCCTTGCCATTGCTGGCGATATGCTTATTGGCGATAGGGTATCAATGGTATCACCAGCCGAGATTTTCAGCATCGATCCAACCAGTGGCGAGCAAAAGCAGATATCTGCAATCAATAATCATATTCTTAGTCAGCTAACCATGCCAACGGTTGAGCGTCGATGGGTAAAATCAACCGATGGCAAGATGGTGCACACCTGGGTGGTTCTCCCACCAAATTTCGATAAAACCAAGAAATATCCTGCCCTACTTTACTGCGAGGGAGGTCCGCAAAGTCCAGTTAGCCAGTTCTGGAGCTATCGCTGGAACTTCTCCATCATGGCATCCAATGGGTACGTGGTGGTTGCTCCAGCGCGCCGCGGCTCGCTTACCTTTGGTCAGGCCTGGACCGATGAGATCAGCAAGGATCACGGAGGGCAGGAGATGCGCGATCTGCTGGCGGCTATCGATGAGGTAAAGCAGGAAGCTTGGGTTGACGAAACCCGGCTAGGAGCCGTGGGCGCAAGCTACGGTGGTTACACCGTATTCTGGTTGGCAGGTAATCACGATAAGCGATTCAAAGCGTTTATCTCGCATTGCGGCGTGTTCCATTCCGAGATGGAGTATATGACCACCGAGGAGATGTTTTTTGACCAGTGGGAGATGGGAGGTGCGCCATGGGAAACCGATAACAAGGTGGCCATGAACAGCTACAAGCATAGCGCCCATAACTACGTAAAGAATTGGGATACGCCAATTTTAGTTATCCACGGCGGAAAGGATTTCCGAATTCCTTATACCCAAGGAATGGCAGCATTTAACACAGCACAAATGCTAGGTGTACCAAGTAAATTTCTTTTCTTCCCCGACGAGAACCACTGGGTGCTAAAACCACAAAACGGTATCCTTTGGCAACGGGAGTTTAAAGGGTGGTTGGATAAGTGGTTGAAAGATTAGTTTTTTTTCTTATATGACAATAGTCCGGGTGCGACTTTAAGTTGTGCCCAGACTATTTATTATAACTAGCGCCTCGTAGCGCTATAACGGTCTCCATTACCACAGAACATTTTCAACGCCTCGTAGAGGTGCAATAGCGATAGAACAGTGAATTTTCGTATACCCAGGAGCACCCCGTAGAGGTGCAATAGGTTCTTCAATTATTATTTGGGTTTATTATCGCACCCCTACAGCCTGCCTGCCTTCGGCAGTTAGGCAGGGGTGCTGATCCCTTTTTGTTCCATCGTTCAATCGCTATGTTGCCCCGCTGGGGCAAAAATATTCAAAGGGATTATATGCCTATGAAGAATTAAATTTGTTGAAGTTCCCTTACACACGATTGCAATATTCAGCTGATAATTATCGTGAAACAAGAATAATTTGCCACCCCTTAGGGTTGAGATATCGATATAGGATATTATCGTATATTACAATTAGCACCCCGTAGGGTTGCAATAGGTTCTTCATCCTTCTATTAACCCCCTAATCACCACCGAGGCCATTAAACATCCAAATAGCGGAGGCATGTACGAGATGGTGCCAATGGTGGTTTTTTTATTGGGCTCGCCCTCGCAGGGAGTCATGGCGTGCTCAGGCACCTCTTCGGTGGAGAATACCACCTGAAAACCTTCCCTAACACCAAGTCGCCCCAACCGTTTGCGCAGTACTCTGGCCAGTGGGCAAATGCGCGATTTGGAGAAATCTGCAATCTCAACTTTTGTCGGATCGAGTTTTCCTCCACTCCCCATGGAGCTAACCAGCCTAAGCCCCTTTTGCAGGGAGTGATATATCAGAAAGATTTTTGGCGAAAGCGTATCGATGGCATCCACCACGTAATCGAATTTTGTCTCCAGAATCTCAATCATCCTATCATCGCGGATGTACTCTTGTATGATATGCAGCCTGAGCTCCGGGTTTATATCCATTAGCCTATTGCCAACAACTTGAGCCTTTGGCTTGCCGGTTGTGCTTACCAGGGCAGGTAGCTGCCGGTTTCGGTTGCTAGGGTTTAATGTATCTCCATCCACAATGGTCATTTCGCCCACCCCGGCGCGGCAAATTTGCTCGGCAGCGTAGGCACCTACACCTCCTAAACCAACAACAAGGATGTGTTTGCTTTTTAGTGAGTTAATTGCGTCCACGCCTATCAGTAGCTGAGTACGTTCTTGCCAGCTCATATTTTTTCAAAATTAATACTTTGCAAAAGTATCAAAAATTGGTGGGCTACACCACTTTTAAAAATTGAACATGCACACAAAATATGTTGCACAACAAGTGGTTATATGCTCAAAAAATGATTTTTATCTTACCCGAATTAGATCGTTACCTAGTACTTTTGTACCTACTAAATACTAAACCCCCACAAGCTATGAAGATTACTCACATTGAACACATTGGTATTGCCGTAAAGAGTTTAGACGAAGCCATTCCGTTTTACGAAAACGTATTCGGGCTTAAGTGCTATAACGTTGAAGAGGTTAAGGAACAAAAAGTGAAAACCGCCTTCTTCATGGTTGGCCAAACAAAGATTGAGCTGCTAGAGTCAACCGATCCCGAGGGACCAATTGGTAAGTTTATTGAGAAAAAAGGGGAAGGTGTACATCACATTGCTTATGCAGTTGACAAGATTGAGGATCAGCTTCAAACTGCAGAGGAAAAAGGGGTTAACCTGATTGATAAATCACCTCGCAAGGGCGCCGAGGGGCTCGATATTGCATTCCTTCATCCAAAGTCAACCTTTGGTGTGCTTACCGAGCTGTGCGAAAATAAGAACAAGTAATCTACAACATTGATAATACTTTCAAAATACTAGTTAAAATGACTAAGACCCAGGAGCAAAAGATTCAGGAGCTAATTGAGCTGCGCGAGAGAGCGAAGCTCGGAGGAGGCGAGAAACGCATTGCAGCCCAGCATCAAAAGGGAAAATTTACTGCCCGCGAGCGCATCGATATGCTGCTTGATGAGGGCAGTTTCGAAGAGTTCGATATGTTCGTATCGCACCGTTGCATCGACTTTGGATTGGAGAAGGAGACATACCTATCCGATGGCGTTGTTACTGGATATGGCACGATCGATGGCCGGTTGGTGTACGTTTTCTCACAGGACTTCACCGTGTTTGGGGGCTCACTTTCGGAGATGTTTGCCGCTAAGATATGCAAGATTATGGATATGGCCATGAAGGTTGGTGCTCCGGTAATTGGGATCAACGATAGCGGTGGAGCACGTATTCAGGAAGGTGTGAAGAGTTTGGGTGGTTATGCCGAGATTTTCCAGCGTAACATTCTTGCCTCTGGTGTTATTCCACAGATATCTGCAATTTTTGGGCCTTGCGCAGGGGGTGCAGTATACTCACCAGCACTTACCGATTTCATTATTATGAGCCGCAACACCAGCTACATGTTTGTAACTGGCCCTAAGGTGGTGAAAACCGTAACCGGTGAAACGGTAACTGCCGATCAGCTGGGTGGTGCCGATGTGCATGCATCTAAATCGGGTGTGGCTCACTTTGTATCCGACTCCGAGGAGGAGGGCATCATGCTTATCAGAAAGTTGCTAAGTTACCTTCCGCAGAACAACCTTGAGGATCCCCCAGTTGCTCCATGCGAAGACCCCATTGATAGGCTTGAAGATAGGCTGAATGAGATTATCCCAGAGGTGGCCAATAAACCTTACAATGTGATTGATGTGATTGAAGCCATTGCCGACTATGGTGAGTACCTTGAGGTGCATCGCCATTATGCACCAAACATCGTTACTGGGTTTGCTCGATTCAACGGTATGCCAGTAGGTATTGTAGCCAACCAGCCAAAGTATATGGCTGGTGTTCTCGACATTAACGCATCTCGCAAAGCCGCACGCTTTGTACGTTTCTGCGATGCTTTCAATATCCCAATAGTTACCCTAGTTGATGTTCCTGGATTCCTGCCAGGTACGGGACAGGAGTACAACGGTATTATTCTTCACGGAGCTAAGCTGCTATTTGCATACGGTGAGGCAACAGTACCAAAGGTAACTGTAATCCTCCGTAAGGCCTACGGTGGCGCATACGACGTGATGAGCTCTAAGCACCTACGGGGTGATATTAACTACGCTTGGCCGGGTGCCGAGATTGCAGTTATGGGGCCCAAGGGAGCCATTGAGGTGCTTCTTAGCCGTGAGCTAGAAACCATTGAGGACGAGAAGGCCAAGGCCGAGTTCCTGCTTAAGAAGGAGAATGAGTACAAGGATAAGTTTGCTAACCCATACGTAGCGGCCAAGTTTGGCTATCTCGACGATGTGATTGAGCCTAGGAATACTCGTTTCCGTATTATCAGGGCATTGCAGTCGTTGCAAACCAAGAAGGATCTGAACCCACCGCGTAAGCACTCCAATTTACCACTTTAAATCCACAGCAGAGCTATGAATATAAGTCCAATTCTATTATCCGCTGCTCAAACCAATGCTGCCGAGGAGTTCGTGAAGCTCGATCCCTATGGTGTGGGGATGGCCGCCATGGCCATGCTAGTGGTAATATCCGTGCTAGCCATTTCAGCCATAGTTTTCCAGAATATCGATAACCTCATCCATTTTGTTACCAAGCTGTTTGCCAAGCGCAAGCCAAAGGCTAACCAGCAAGAGGGTGAAGAGAAAACCGAGAAGGTTAAGTCGAGCGGAGAGGAGATAGCAGCCATTGCTATGGCTATGCACCTTTTTAAAAGCGAGCTGCATGACCAGGAGAGCCTAACCCTTACCATCAACAAGATATCAAGGGCTTACTCGCCATGGAGCAGCAAGATATATGGTATAATGAACAAAGCAGTTAAACGAAATCCTTACTCGAAATAATACATCAACATGAAGAACTATAAGTTTACTATACACGGCAATCAGTACGATGTAAATGTCGTTTCCGTAGAGGACAATATTGCCGAGGTTGAAGTGAATGGAACCAGCTATAAGGTGGAGATGGAGAAACCTATTCAGCAAACCAAAACGCCTAAGCTTGTACGTGCAACAGCTGTTCCTTCTACCGACAGCCATCCAGCCGTTACCAAAACCAGTGCGCCATCGGCACCCAAGGGAGCAGGTTACGTTAAGTCTCCTCTGCCTGGTGTTATCCTCGATCTGTACGTGAAGGAAGGTGAAATAGTTAAGAAAGGGCAGAAGTTGCTTTGCCTTGAGGCAATGAAGATGGAGAACAACATTGACTCCGACAAGGATGGCAAGATCGTAAAAATTAATGTGAACAAGGGTGACTCGGTAATGGAAGGCGACATCCTAGTAACCATAGGAGAGTAACAGTATGGACGGACAAAGTTTTTTTAGCTTTTTAACAGAACACCTCCTCCATTTCTACAGTAATACCGGTTTCTCAAACTTTACATGGGGCCACGGCATTATGATAACCATTGGGCTGTTCTTCATTTACTTGGCCATTGCTAAGGAGTGGGAGCCTATGCTGCTAATACCCATTGGGTTTGGTATTATTGTGGGGAATATCCCTTTTACCGAAGGGTTTATGGTTGGTATTTACGAGGAGGGGTCGGTACTTAACTATCTGTACTTTGGGGTTAGGTACGGTGTGTATCCTCCCTTGATATTCTTGGGGATTGGGGCAATGACCGATTTCTCAACCCTGATATCAAATCCAAAGTTAATACTTATAGGTGCTGCTGCACAGTTTGGTATATTTGGTGCTTATGCCCTTGCTCTTGCCCTCGGATTTACAGGGGCCGAGGCAGGTGCTATTGGAATTATTGGTGGTGCCGATGGTCCGACGGCTATCTTTATTAGCTCTAAGCTGGCTCCTCACCTTATGGGTGCTATTGCCATCTCGGCATACTCGTACATGGCTCTCGTGCCTGTTCTTCAACCACCCATCATGCGGTTGCTAACTACCCCAAAGGAGAGGGTGATTAGAATGAAACCCCCACGTACCGTTACCAAGCTGGAGAAGATCCTTTTCCCCATCATAGGTATGCTACTCACAACCTTTGTGGTGCCTAGTGGCTTACCTCTATTGGGTATGCTTTTCTTTGGTAATCTGCTTAAGGAGAGTGGTGTAACCCGTCGCTTGGCAGAAACCGCTCGGGGGCCTCTGGTTGATATTGTTACCATTCTGCTGGGGCTTACTGTTGGTGCCTCTACCCAAGCCACAGTGTTTTTAAACTCATCGTCGATAATAATATTCGCTTTGGGGGCCGCATCGTTTATCCTTGCCACCACTACAGGTATTCTATTCGTTAAGTTTATGAACCTATTCCTAAGCAAAGAGAATAAGATCAATCCGCTGATTGGTAACTCTGGCGTATCGGCAGTGCCCGATAGCGCAAGGGTTTCGCACCACATCGGGATGGAGTACGATAAGTCTAACTACCTGCTTATGCACGCCATGGCCCCTAACGTTGCCGGCGTTATTGGTAGCGCAGTGGCAGCAGGTATACTGCTTAGCTTCCTTTACTAAGAACATACCGCACTTTATTAGCGAAAACCGACAGGATTGCTGTCGGTTTTTTCTATTTTTACAGGCAACACTTTTTTGATGATAAACTATACATATTCCAGATGACCCGTAAAGAACGATTCGAGAAAGTAATTGAATATTTCAAGGAGAGTATGCCCGTAGCCGAAACCGAGCTGCACTTTACTAATCCTTACGAGTTAGTAGTTGCCACCATACTGTCGGCGCAATGCACCGATAAAAGGGTAAATATGATTACTCCTGCTTTTTTCGAACGGTTTCCAACACCCGAAGCTTTAGCGGTTGCTCAGCAAGAAGCCGTTTTTGAGGTGATAAAGTCATGCTCATACCCCAATAATAAAGCTAAGAATTTGGTGGGTATGGCTAAAGGTGTGGTGGAAAGGTTCAATGGTGAAATTCCTACTGACCTTAAAGATTTGCAAACTCTACCCGGGGTGGGACGGAAGACTGCAAACGTGGTTGCCTCAGTGGCGTTTAATACAGCGGCCATAGCCGTGGATACACACGTATTTAGGGTTGCTCGCCGTATTGGTTTGTCGCATAATGCCAAAACTCCACTCGAAACAGAAAGGCAGTTGATGAAATATATTCCTCATGACCTCTGGGCGGTGGCACACCATTGGCTAATTCTGCATGGGCGATATACCTGCACAGCCCGCTCACCCAAGTGTTCCTCGTGCGGTATAGCTGCTTGGTGTAAAGAGTTTCCAAAGCTTAGCAAATAGTAAAGGCGGCCAACGGCCGCCTTTACTATTTATGGTTGGGGTTTTAGAACCTTTCGTATCCATCATCGTCCTTAGGGCCGATGTTGCCCCCCAGGTTCAACTTCACGCCTCCCTTCCCCTTTATAGGCTGGGGAGTTTCTTTTGGAGGAATTGTTTTAAGCTTTGGTTTTGCCTCTGGTTTTGGAATTGGTTTCACTGGTTTGACCGGTGCTACCACCCTTTTAGCAAACACACTGCTGCTCCGCTCGGTTTTAAAGAAGCTAATGATTTGCTTTAGCTTCTCAGCCTCACCATTCATCTTCTCCGAGCTGGTTACTAACACATCTGCATTAGCAGCATTCTGTTGAGTAACATTGTTCAGCTGTTGTATCGCATAGTTAATCTGCTCAGCACCGTTATTCTGCTCAACGCTACCTGCTGTAATCTCTTGAATTAGCACCGATGTGCGTTTTATTTCAGGTATTATCTCACGGATAAGGTCAACGGAAGATTCGGTGTTGGTTACGCTCTCCTTGGAGAGTTTCAGTATCTCGTCGGCGGCAACCTTGCTACGCTCAGCTAGCTTACGCACCTCGGCAGCTACAACCGCAAATCCTTTCCCGTGCTCACCAGCCCGAGCTGCTTCAACAGCAGCGTTCAGGGCTAGCAGATTGGTTTGGAAAGCGATGTCGTTAACAATGTTGATCCGATCGGAAATCTTTTTGATGGAGCTCATACTTTTTTCCGATTCGGCGCCAATCTTCTCAATATCTACCGCAAGCTTGTCAGCGATCTTGTTGGTGTTGCTAGCGTTCTCAGTGTTTTGTTGGATGTTAGCCACCATCTCCTCCATCGATGACGACACCTCCTCTGCGCTACTTGCTTGTGTTGATGCCCCACCAAGAATACCCTGAGCAATGTTATTTAGCTCCATGCTGGCAGTGGCAATCTCACTAGAGCCCTCAATAATTGAATTTACGGTGTCACGCAATCTACCTATCATCGCTTTAAGGTCGAACAGCAGCTTGGCAATCTCATCGCTTCCCTTAATTTCAAAATCAAACATAAGGTCTCCGTTGGCGAGTTTCGAAATGGCATCCGAAGCGGTATTGATGGATTGCTTGATGGTTGTGGTGATGTATACAGAAATTACTATGCCAAACAATACAATGAGCAAGCCTCCAATGATGATAAATATGCGGAAGAACGATGTGGAAGCCTCGATTTGTTCGTACGCAATTACTGCTTCGTTTTGCTGGTTTGCTAAAAGCTCTGCAAGCTGCTCAAGAATTTGGTCGGTGGTGGTGATAATTGTACCACCAGCATCAACCATACCCTCAACATCCATAAGGATTAGAAAGTCGTTATAGCTATCAAACGAGTTGAGTTGCGACATGACGTGCTTGTGGTCGCGAAAGAGGGTTTCGGTGACCTTTTGATTCACTTCATTGAACAGCTCCCTATCCGAAGCATTCCAGTTCTCAATTAACGGTCTAATCTCATTAACGACACCCGGGTAAAGGGAGTTATGAAGCTCAACAAGTCGATTCTTGTCCGGGGTACCAGGCAGCTTATCTATATACACCCAGTTCTTAATCAGCAATTTTGACTCAGCCACTAGATTTTGCAGCTCAATAAGCCGGTTTACTGAGGGGGTGTTCTGTTCGGATAGCTTACGGTTGATTTCATCATTTTGTGTAAGTATAACAAAAGTTACAATTGACGAGATGATAAACAAACCAATTATTAGTCCGAACCCGATAAAAAGTTTTTTCGATAGTGAAAACTTAACTTCCATAGTTGGCAGGTTGTTATTAGTAGATGTTGGTTGCTAGATTGTAAAGTTGATCGTTTACGTTAAAACCTTTATTCCTCATATTTCCACGGTTAATTTCTAGCTCGAGTTTGGAAACCCTTGTGTTGTAAACAAGGCTAATGTCTGCTCCGGCTCCACGCCGTGCCGAACCATACTTGTCGCTAATAATCATCGTGCATGAGCCTCCCGCTTTAGCAGCAATTTGCTCAACATTGTCGAATTGCGACTCGGGAACAAAAAGAATGTTTGCCTTGGTTATGTCGGCAATTGTTGCAAAGTTCTTCACCTCAACTTGCTGAGTTGCCACCCGCCTAACCTGTAGCGCTAGCAACTCGTTTAGTAGTGCTGGTTCGTTACCTACAATGGCAACTACAAAGTTACCTTGTTTCCCTTCGGGGCACCACTCAACCAAACGGGTTAGCTGATAAATTAGTGCTGTTTGTAGTTTTTCCTTCTGCGCGTTAGCATTTATGCTAAGCATTAGCATTAACACCAAAGCCAATGGCTTAAAAAAAGAAAAAGCTTTCGTCCTGTTCATCTGTTCAAGTTTTATTTTAAAAAATAAGTGTTTTCAGCTTTAATTTAAACCCAGAGGGCAGCATGAATATTTTGTATGTACGCAGCTAACCAAAAAAGGTTCGAGAAATAAACAGCAAACCCTAAGCCACGGTTCTGTTTTAACGATGATTGATGTCACCTTATCTGTTGTGAGACAAAAATTTCAATCATGCAAAGATACGGATATATTTGTTAATATTTCTTATCTTTGAGGCCTCAAATAGTTGATTATCAAAATCATTTTACATATATAAAAGATTTTCAATAGGATGAAACTATCCATTTATAACACGTTATCCCGAAAGAAGGAAGAATTTAAGGCAATAAACCCTCCAAACGTAGGCCTCTATGTTTGTGGTCCAACCGTTTATGGCGATCCGCACCTTGGGCATGCTCGACCTGCCATTACATTCGACCTGCTCTTTAGGTTCTTAAAACATTTAGATTATAAGGTTCGCTACGTTCGCAATATTACCGACGTCGGCCATTTGGAGAATGATGCCGATGAGGGAGAGGATAAGATTGCTAAGAAAGCGCGTCTCGACCAGCTTGAACCAATGGAGATTGTGCAGCACTATACCCTTAGGTACCATGATGCAATGAAGATGCTTAACGTTTTGCCTCCCAGCATTGAGCCACGTGCAAGTGGGCACATCATCGAGCAGATAGAGCTAGTGAAGAGGATTCTAGATAATGGGTTTGCCTATGAGAGCAATGGGTCCATTTACTTTGATGTAGAAACGT
>JAVERU010000090.1:0-12027 GCA_034006965.1 Tenuifilaceae bacterium | reverse complement strand
CAATAAAATTTTCAGGCCAAGTCCAAGTAATACAATCCCCCCAACAATTTCCATTCGCTTGCCAAACCGCAATCCGGCCTTCTTCCCAAAAAGCATCCCCAGCATACCAAACAGATAGGTGGCAAACCCAATAATTATCACTGCATGGAAAATATTTACATCAATAAAAGCGAATGAAAAACCAACAACCAAAGCATCGATACTGGTTGATATGGCCATCCCCACAATTACAATTAGCTTGAATGGATTTACTGGGTTTCGTTTCTCCTCGGGCTGAAGGCTTTCGAATATCATCTTTACCCCAATCCCCGAAAGAAGTGCAAACGCTAGGTAATGACCAAGCCCATTGGTGAAAGCAACCACCTGCTCGCCCAGCACCCATCCAGCCACAGGCATTACTCCTTGAAAAAATGCCAACACCAGGGATAACCAAGTGGCTTGCCAAAACCTGATTTGGCACTTCATAACACCTATCGACACCGAAACAGCGAAAGTATCGAAGCTTAAACCAATGGCCACAAGGACCAATGTGGGTATATTCATAAACATATGTGGTTGAGGGTTGCAAATATACTAAAAACCATAGTCTTGCCAGAATCAGCATCATTGGTTTACCTAATCGTTTAAGTAAGTCCCAACAACAGCTAGAGGGAAAATGGATGCTTCTTTTTCTTAAACCCACACGCAATGTAATCACCCTCCAACATTAGATTAGTTAACTTTCGCATATAAGTTATCCCTTTGACATCTAACCAAATATCTAATTTTTTGATTGTTTATATGCCTGATAATGAGATATCTACTTATTTTTCCAAATTTTTTCTGCCTGGCAGACAGGTGTATATTCTTTGTGCAATCCTTCGTGTCACTTTAATCTCGTTGAGCCAGTTTGCCGCGATTTTTTCTGAGAGAATGCAGGCAAGCTCGCACAAAACGCTCGGTTGTAATATAACTTTTAATGATTATCCGCTAACATACCTAAAGGTTACAACTATAAAAACACGGCATTGGTAGCCTGTCTTTACCCTGCCTTTGCCCTGCCTTTGCAGGCAGGCAGGCGGCAGGCGGCAGGCAGGCGGCAGGCAGGCGGTAGGCAGGCGGTAGGCAGGGAGTACTTTCCCCGAAGAAGCAATTTGTTGTAAATCAGAACTAAAGATTGCTTCTCCCGACAGACAACGTCGGGATTGCAATGACGCAAAAATAATAGAGGTACTAAAGCGGATAATCTTATTTTTTACTAATTTTGATGTAATGTATTAGTAAACAAATAATTCACCAACAATAATTTTGTATGTGGCAGGAATGGTTTAGCTACACAAAATCGCAACGATACGGAATCATCGCCCTTGCATCGCTGGTAATTATGGCCGCCCTATTCCCTTTTGTACATCAAACACTTTTCACAAAACCTAACCCACTAATCGACACCAACACCTTCTACAAGGTTGATAGCTTTTTGAACACCCTATCCTACTCTCCCCCACCTACAGATCGTTCCATCTCACTAGAAGACGAGGAAAGACCAAAATCAGACGAACCTGAACTATTCCACTTTGACCCTAACACGGTGAACTCATCCGATTTGGTTCGGTTAGGGCTTTCTCCACGCCAAGCAGCAACAATTGAGAACTACAGACAGAAAGGAGGGTTATTTAATAAACCAGAGGACTTTGCCAAGATGTATGTTATTGATAAGGATATGTTTGAGAGGCTAAAACCATACATCCAAATTGCGTCTGCACCAGAGCCAAGGCCTAAAGACTCAATTTTCACTCCACCTCAAGAACAATTTGCCAATGCAGAACCCAGAATTTATCTAGAGCTTAACTCGGTAGACACCTTAGAAATTACCAAGATAAAAGGAATTGGCCGCAGCTATGCCCGAAGAATCATCTCGTATAGGGAACGGCTAGGAGGGTTCTACAACACCAACCAGCTAGCCGAGGTTTATGGCTTCCCAAAGGATTTGCTACCTTCTATTCAAAATCAGGTATGGGTAGATACCATGGCTATATCGAAGATAAACATCAACCTGGTTGATTACCATGAGCTAAGGCGGCATCCTTACTTAACAGATTATCAGGCAAGAGCCATAATATACTACCGCGAAACAATGAGCAACTACGTCTCGCTTGATGAGCTAACGTTGCACAAGCTAATTGATAAGGACACATTCCTAAAGATTAAACCTTACCTCACCATAAACTAGCCATAGGTGGGTGTTACGCAAATTTTTGTGCTAGAGATAAAATCCAAAGCTATATCTTTGCACAAATCTTATAAGCCCATATGCAACAGCCCAAGTATTCAATAGTTGTTCCTGTTTATAACCGTCCTAGCGAAATTGATGAGCTACTCCAAAGCTTAACCAACCAAACCATTAAAGAGTTTGAGGTGATCATTGTGGAGGATGGTTCAAGCGAGCCATGCCAATCTGTTGTCAGTAAGTATTCAGGCTCCATATCAGTACAGTACCATGCTAAGGAGAATACAGGCCCAGGTACAACGCGCAACTTTGGAGCGGAAAGGTCGAGGGGCGAGTACATCATTTTTTTTGATTCCGACTGTATAATCCCCAGTAATTACCTCGAGGAGTTAGAGCATGAACTAAACGCAGAGCCAGTGGATGCGTTTGGTGGCCCCGACAGGGCGCACGAATCGTTCTCGCCCATACAGAAAGCCATAAACTACTCCATGACCTCCTTTTTCACAACAGGAGGAATTCGAGGGGGCAAAGAAAGGCTAGATAAGTTTTACCCTCGTAGCTTCAACATGGGGATATCGAGGCAAGTTTTTGAGGAAACCAAGGGGTTCTCTGCCCTACGGTTTGGCGAGGATATTGACTTCAGCCTACGCATCATCAAAGCAGGCTTTTCAACCAGGCTATTCCCGAAAGCCTGGGTTTACCATAAGCGCCGAACCGATTTCAGAAAGTTTTTTAGGCAGGTGTACAACTCGGGTATAGCTCGTATCAACCTAAATATACTTCACCCGGGCACACTTAAGCTAGTGCATCTTTTGCCTTCGGCATTCGTTGTGGCTATGCTAACATTTTGCCTGTGTGCTTTTGTATGCATATACTCACTACTAGTCCCTCTGGTATACTCATCTCTGGTATTCATCAACTCGCTGGCATTAACCAAAGAGATAAAAGTAGCATTCCTTAGCATTGGTGCAGCATGGGTACAACTTTTTGGATATGGGTTAGGCTTTCTGCATGCTGTTTGGCACAGGGTAATTTTAAAGGAACCCGGGTTCAACGCTTTTGAAAAGAACTTTTACAAATGAAATAACCAGCAAGCAATTGGACTAATATTTGTTAGTTTAAGCCTTGCGCAATGAACTATCGCTTTAATTTATTACCTTGCATAAAAATTGGGCAATATGAGAAACTTACTCTTACTCCTTGCAGCAGCAACCCTTTTGGCATGCGGCAGCAATACCAATACCAACGAGCTAACCCTAGCGTCGCATACCGATGATCTATCGCCTATGGCAAGAATGGCTGTCGATTCGTATGCCCCCTCGGAGAAAAGCATTGAACAGTCACCAGAGCAGAGCCAAACCGTTGGACAGCAAAAAATCATCCGAAATGCGCATATCTCCATCGAGGTTGAGAACTATGAGGAGTCACGTCCTAAGCTCGACTCCATAGTTAGCCTACATAAGGGTTGGATATCATCAGAAAGTTTGAATAACTATGAATATCGAACTACAAACCACATTGTTATTAGGGTACCGTCAACGTCACTGGACCCAATAATAAACGATCTACATAAAATAGCCAAAAGGATAGAAAGCCAGAGCATACAGAGTACTGATGTAACAGAGGAGTACATTGACATTGAGAGTAGACTGAAGAATCAGCGCGAGGTGGAGAAAAAGTTTATTGCCCTGCTTAAGCGCACCGATTCGATTGACGAAATACTTAGGATAGAAAGTAAACTTGCTGAAATTCGTGGCCAGATAGAATCGATTGAGGGTAGGTTAAGGTACCTAAACAACAGGGTCGATTTCAGCACGGTTAACCTAAATATCTACCAAAAAATTGATTTTAAATTTGTACCCGAACCCATGGAGAGCTTTTGGGAACGGCTCAAAACTTCGATTCACAAAGGATGGAAAGGTTTTATTGCATTTATTCTTTTCCTCATTAGGCTATGGCCACTGCTTACCTTGGCCGCTGTGGCAACATATTTATTCATAAGAATTAAGGCAACAAGGACTAAGGCAACACATTACAACAAGAAAAAGGCTAAGCAAAAAGACAAAAGCAACTCGAAACCAGCCAAGGAAAAGGAGACAAACTAGTACAAACCATAAGCAACACGAAGAATTACATGAAGTTTATTTCGATACTTACATTTTTACTCTGCACCCTGGGCGCATATTCACAATCGAGCCAGGAGTTGATGCTTAAAGCCAACCTGATGTATGAGCAGGAGGATTACCAGGGTGCTATCAACACGCTAAACCAAGCCATACAGCTCGACCCAATGAATAAGCACGCCTTCATATTCCGAGGCGACTCAAAGGTTGAAATTGGCGAAATACAGGGTGCAATTGACGATTACAGCAAAGCCCTAGAAATTGACCATCGTTTTGCCATTGCCTACTACTACAGGGGCAATGCAAAGATGATGATACAAGACTTCGAAGGTGCCGTATCGGATTATAACGAGCTGGTTAAAATAGCCCCTCAGTTTGCCATGGCATACAATAACAGAGGCCTTGCAAAAGGTCACCTCAAGGACTACAAAGGGGCTATATCAGATTTTAATCGCGCCATCACCATTGATTCAAGATTTGTAATGGCCTATGTTAACAGGGGCAGAACACGGGTTGATGTTTATGACCTTCAGGGAGCTGTGGTAGACTTGAACCAGGCCATTGTGATTGACCCCACCAACTCGGAGGCATACTACTACCGTGGACTGTCAAAGATACTACAGGGATTGAAGAAGAACGGCTGTCTCGACCTGAACAAAGCCCTTGAGCTGGGCCGAGTTGAGACCCAGTTCCTTATTCGAGAATTCTGCAAGGAGAATGCCCCACCCCCTACACGACGAAGGTGAAAAGCATAAGAGTTTTGCTATACGCGCTATTACTATCCACCGCAACCTATGCACAGTCAGTGGATCAGCTTTTTAGTAATGGTTTGGATAAGCACAACAGCAATAACTTTGCTGGCGCAATTTCCGATTTTTCGATCGCCATATCGCTAAAGCCCGACTTTGCCGTTTTGTACTACTGCAGGGGTCAGTCGTATGCAGAGATTGAGAACTACCCAAAAGCCATTGCCGATTTCACCCGGGCTATAGAAATAAACCCCTTGAACACAAGCGCGTACCTTAAGCGAGCTGAGGTGTATTTTAAAACCAATAGTAGCCTGCAGGCTGTGAACGATTTAAATGAACTGCTGAAGATCGATCCGTTCGATGCTCGCGCTTACTTCTTGAGGGGAAAAGCTAGAAGCAAAATGTACGATTTTACCAGGGCTATAGCCGACTTCAACAGGGTGTTAGAGCTCGATAGCACCCAGCGAAAGGCTATATTGCATAGAGCCTTGGCTAAGCTCGAACAATCCGATTTTGGAGGTGCTATTGTAGATATGGAGGTTCTTCTTGATGAAGAACCTAACAACTCTGAACTCCACTACTACCTTGGCATAGCAAACATTCGAGCGGGTAAGATTAATCAGGGGTGTTACCACCTAACTGCAGCAAAAAACCTTGGCGACAGCAGAGCCAATCTAATGATTCGCGATCGTTGTACATTTTACGAGAGCGAAGATTAGTAACTATCGACGGTGCTTCTGCACTATGCCTGTCCTCCACCAAAATTCATTGGGAATGGTGGAATGCCAGAGTTAGCTTCCCCAACTTTTATCGGGCCATGGTTACTTTCAAACTTGTTGACATTGTCCTTTAATGCCATAAGCAAACGCTTTGCATGATCGGGGGTTAATATTACCCTTGTTTGCACCTTGGCTTTAGGAAGACCTGGCATAACCCTTACAAAGTCGAGAATAAACTCAGAGGCTGAATGGGTTATAATGGCCAAGTTGGCATAGTTTCCTTGGGCCACCTCTTCGGATAATTCAATATTAAGCGGGTTGTTCTTCTTCTCAGTCATATCAATTCAGATTAGTTAAATTAGATGGCTAAAGATAAAAAAAGCGAGGGCAATAACCCTCGCTTTTTTCAATTATATGGAAAAGATTGTCTATTCATCAACATCAGACCCCACCGACTGGTTAGCCTGAATCATTTCCTGCTCTTCCTTAGTGTACACCACAAGGTTATTGAAGTCGCGCAATCCTGTTCCTGCAGGAATTAGGTGACCACAGATTACGTTCTCCTTAAGCCCCTCTAGGGTATCAACCTTACCGTGGATAGCGGCCTCGTTAAGCACCTTAGTAGTTTCCTGGAACGAAGCTGCCGACATGAAGCTGCTTGTTTGCAATGCGGCTCGGGTTATCCCCTGCAACACCTGGTTCGAGGTGGCTGGAACCGCTTCGCGGGCGGTAATAAGCTTCATATCCTTTCGCTTGAGGATTGAATTCTCATCGCGGAGTTTACGAGCAGTAATAATCTGACCTGGACGTAAGGCGGAGTCTCCAGCATCTACCACTACCTTCTTGTCGTAAATCCAATCGTTCTCCTCCATGAACTCCCACTTGTCAACAATCTGCTTCTCAAGGAAACGAGTATCCCCTGGATCATCAATGTCTACCTTACGCATCATCTGCCTCACGATGATCTCGAAGTGCTTATCATTGATCTTCACACCCTGCATACGGTAAACCTCCTGCACCTCATTCACAATGTACTCCTGAACTTTGGTGGGCCCTTTAATTGCCAGGATATCCGAGGGCGTAATTGCTCCGTCGGACAATGGTATACCAGCCCTTACGTAGTCGTTCTCCTGAACAAGAATTTGCTTTGATAGCGGAACAAGATACTTCTTAACCTCCCCGGTCTTCGAGGTAATCATGATCTCCCTATTCCCACGCTTAACTTTACCGAACGAAACCTCACCATCAATTTCAGAAACAACCGCAGGGTTCGATGGGTTACGTGCTTCAAACAGCTCGGTTACCCTTGGCAAACCACCGGTGATATCACCAGACTTACCAACCGCACGAGGGATTTTAACAAGAATATCTCCAGCTTTAACTGCTTTTCCCTCATCAACCATAATATGGGAGGTAACGGGAAGGTTATACGACTTGAGAACATCCTTAGCCTTCATAATCTTGATGGCGGGGTTCTTTGTCCGGTCGCGCGATTCAACAATCACTTTCTCGCGGTAACCTGTTTGCTCATCAGACTCCTCCTTATAGGTAACATCCTTGATGACTGCATCAAAAGCAACAGTACCATCCAGCTCCGAGATGATAACGGCGTTCCAGGGATCCCAGTCACATAGCTCCTGGCCCTTAGCTACATCATCGCCATCGTTTATGTAAAGTTTTGAACCGTACGGAAGATTATGAGTCGAAAGGGTTATCCCTGTGTTCTTATCAACAATGCGCATCTCGGCCAAACGACCAATTATCACCTGGTAGGGTTGGCCAAACTCATCCTCTTTTGCAATACTCTTAAGCTCCTCTATCTCTACACGTCCATCAAACTTCGAAACAATTTTAGAATCGGCAATGATGTTCGACGCTGTACCCCCAACGTGGAATGTACGAAGTGTAAGCTGAGTACCGGGCTCACCAATTGATTGGGCCGCGATTACACCAACGGCTTCTCCCTTTTGGACCATACGGCCCGTTGCAAGGTTACGACCATAGCACTTAGCACAAACACCTTTACGTGACTCGCAGGTAAGTACCGAACGTATCTCAACCTGTTCGATTGGAGATTCAGCAATTTGAGTAGAGATCTCTTCGGTTAGCTCCTCTCCTGCTGAAACTATAAGTTCACCAGTTAACGGATGATAAATATCATGCACTGTAGTTCTACCAAGAATTCTTTCGTAAAGTGTCTCAACAACCTCTTCGTTCTTCTTGATGGCAGTTGCCACCAGCCCACGTAGGGTGCCACAGTCCTCCTCGTGTATTATAACATCTTGCGACACATCAACCAAACGACGGGTAAGGTAACCCGCATCGGCGGTTTTAAGCGCCGTATCGGCAAGACCCTTACGGGCACCGTGGGTAGAAATAAAGTACTCAAGTACCGAAAGGCCCTCCTTAAAGTTTGCCAAGATGGGGTTCTCAATAATCTCGCTACCTGTAGAGCCCGATTTTTGTGGCTTGGCCATCAGTCCCCGCATACCGCAAAGCTGGCGAATCTGCTCTTTCGACCCCCTCGCACCTGAGTCAAGCATCATATATACAGAGTTGAACCCCTGGTTGTCTTCGGCAAGCTTCTTAAGTAGGGTTAGCGTAAGCTTCGCGTTGGTATGTGTCCAAATATCGATAATAGCGTTGTAACGCTCGTTATTGGTAATAAGCCCCATGTTGTAGTTGGCCATCACCTCATCAACCTGAGCGTATCCCTCCTGAACGTATGTAAGCTTCTCATCGGGCACGGTAACATCGTCAAGGTTGAATGATAACCCGCCCTTAAATGCGAAGGAGTATCCCATATCCTTAATATCATCAAGGAACTGAGAGGTGCGTGCAATACCAACTGTTTTTAGCACTTTTCCAATAATGTCGCGAAGCGATTTCTTGGTAAGCAGCTCGTTGATAAAGCCCATCTCCTTGGGAACAAACTGATTGAAGATTATTCGACCAATAGTTGTCTCAAGCATCTGCGAAGAGGAGGTGCCATCCTCATTCTCGGTTACAAGCCTAACTTGTACCTTGGCATGAAGATCGGCTACCCGCTCGTTGTAGGCAATAATTGCCTCTTCGGCTGAGTAAAACCTCAAGCCTTCGCCTTTGGCACCTGGGCGTGGCTTAGTGATGTAGTATAGTCCTAACACCATATCCTGCGAAGGTACGGTGATAGGTGCTCCATTGGCTGGATTTAGAATATTGTGCGAACCCAGCATCAAGATTTGAGCTTCAAGAATGGCTTCATTCCCCAATGGAAGGTGAACGGCCATCTGGTCACCATCGAAGTCGGCGTTAAACGCAGTGCATGATAGCGGATGCAGCTGGATGGCCTTCCCCTCAATAAGCTTAGGCTGGAAAGCCTGTATACCAAGCCTGTGTAGGGTAGGTGCACGGTTTAGCATAACCGGATGCCCCCTAAGCACATTCTCTAGGATATCCCAAATAACGGGATCTTTCCTATCTACAATTTTCTTAGCTGATTTTACTGTTTTAACAATGCCCCTCTCAATTAGCTTGCGGATGATAAAGGGCTTGTATAGCTCAGCGGCCATATCCTTTGGCAAGCCACATTCGTGCATTTTAAGTTCTGGCCCTACCACAATAACCGAACGAGCAGAGTAATCGACACGCTTACCCAGCAGGTTTTGGCGGAAACGTCCCTGCTTACCCTTTAGGCTATCGCTTAGCGATTTCAACGGCCTATTGGCATCAGTTTTTACAGCATTGCTCTTCCGCGAGTTGTCAAACAGCGAGTCAACCGACTCCTGTAGCATACGCTTCTCGTTACGCAGAATTACCTCAGGAGCTTTTATTTCGATTAGCCTTTTCAGCCGATTATTTCTGATGATCACCCTACGATACAAATCGTTAAGGTCCGATGTTGCAAACCGGCCGCCATCCAAAGGAACCAACGGACGAAGTTCGGGTGGAATCACTGGAACAACCCTTAAGATCATCCACTCGGGTTTATTAATATGAGCCGACTGACGGAATGCCTCAACAACCTGAAGGCGTTTTAGCGCCTCGTTCTTACGTTGCTGTGAGGTTTCGGTGTTGGCCTTATGGCGTAAATCGTAGCTTAGCTCATCGAGCTGCAGGCGAGACAGAAGCATAAAAATTGCTTCGGCGCCCATTGCTGCAATGAATTTATTGGGATCATCATCATCTAGATGCTGATTGTCTTTTGGCAAAGTTTCAAGAATGTCAAGGTATTCCTCCTCGGTAAGGAAGTCCATATAGCTAACATTCTCGGCTATACCAGCATTAATTACCACATATCTCTCGTAGTAAATAATGGTATCGAGTTTTTTGGTAGGCAAGCCTAAAAGGTATCCAATTTTGTTTGGTAACGACTTGAAGTACCAAATATGAGCCACAGGAACTACAAGGTTGATGTGTCCCATCCGCTCGCGACGAACCTTCTTTTCAGTAACCTCAACACCACACCTATCGCAAACAATACCCTTATAACGGATACGCTTATACTTGCCACAATGACATTCGTAATCCTTTACAGGCCCAAAAATCCTCTCGCAGAATAATCCATCACGTTCGGGCTTGTAGGTTCTATAGTTGATGGTCTCGGGTTTAAGTACCTCACCGCTTGAACGCTCTAGCACCTCCTCTGGAGATGATAGGCTTATTGTAATCTTAGTGAAGTCGCTTTTTGCCTTATTTTCCCTTCTGAACGACATATTGTAATATGTTAAGTTGTTAAGTCTTGCATAAAGTACAGCTCAGGGCTATACGTATCTCTCGAAGTGGCGACCGATTAATCGAGCGCCACGTTAAGGCCTAAGCCGCGTAATTCATGCAGCAATACGTTAAGTGATTCCGGAATGCCAGGCTGTGGCATTGACTCCCCCTTAACGATTGATTCGTATGCCTTGGCTCTTCCCACCACATCATCCGATTTGATGGTAAGAATCTCCTGAAGGATGTGAGATGCGCCGAATGCCTCGAGCGCCCAAACCTCCATCTCACCAAAACGCTGACCACCAAATTGAGCTTTACCACCAAGGGGTTGCTGTGTGATGAGCGAATATGGACCAATGGAACGAGCGTGCATCTTATCATCAATCATATGCCCTAGCTTAAGCATATAGATTATTCCAACTGTTGCTGGTTGATCGAAACGCTCACCAGTTCCACCATCATATAGGTAGGTTTTGCCATAGCGAGGCAATCCAGCCTTGTCGGTAATCTCGTCAATCTCATCAAGCTTAGCACCATCGAAGATTGGCGTTGCAAACTTAAGCCCAAGCTTTTCGCCAGCCCAACCGAGTACAGTTTCGTAGATCTGTCCAAGGTTCATACGCGAAGGTACACCCAGTGGGTTCAGCACAATGTCAACAGTTGTTCCATCGTCGAGGAATGGCATATCCTCATCGCGAACAATTTTTGCCACAATACCCTTGTTACCGTGCCTACCCGCCATCTTATCACCCACTTTAATCTTACGCTTCTTGGCGATGTAAACCTTGGCAAGCTGAACGATACCCGCTGGCATCTCATCGCCAATGGTAATGTTAAACTTCTTACGTTTATGCTCAGCATCGAACTCCTTATACTTAAGGATGTAATTGTGAATCACCTGTTTGATTAGCTCATTCTTGTGCTTGTCGGTTGTCCATTTGCCTGCGTTCACATTCAGATAATCAATATCTGTGAGCATCTTTTGGGTGAACTTAACACCTCTTGGGATGATTTCTTGGCCAAACAGATCCACCACGCCTTGCGAAGTTTTACCATTCACCAGGTGGAAAATCTTATCAATAAGTTTCTCCTTGAGGTTGATCACGTTGTAGTTAAATTCCTCATCGATTTTAGCCACAAGGTTCTTCTCGCTATTCTTCCCTTTTTTGTTGTCCTTAACCGAACGGGTGAATAACTTTTTCTCGATAACCACGCCGTAAAGAGAAGGGGGTGCTTTCATTGATGCATCCTTCACATCGCCAGCCTTATCACCAAAAATTGCGCGAAGCAGTTTCTCTTCTGGGGTTGGGTCAGACTCACCCTTGGGAGTAATTTTACCGATTAGAATATCGCCTGGAACAACGTTGGCGCCAATACGGATCATTCCATTCTCGTCCAGATCCTTTGTTGCCTCCTCGCTCACGTTGGGGATATCGGCAGTAAGCTCCTCGATACCCCTTTTGGTATCGCGAACTTCAAGCACATACTCATCAACGTGAACCGAAGTGAACACATCTTCGCGAACCAAGCGCTCG
>JAVERU010000125.1:0-9011 GCA_034006965.1 Tenuifilaceae bacterium | reverse complement strand
CAAAAGGATGATGCTCGAAAAAAATAATTATTAAAACCCACTACTAGTACGACTGAATATAGTCGCGGACAGCCTTCAGAAACATTCCACCCAGTGCACCATCAACAACCCTATGGTCGTACGAGAGCGAGAGCATAGCCATTTGGCGAATGGCCATGGTGTCGCCATGCTCGGTTTCGATTACAACAACCTTTTTGGTAATTGCGCCAATGGCCAGGATGGCCACCTGTGGCTGATTTATGATGGGCGTTCCGGTTAACGTTTCGAACATCCCCAGGTTGGTGATGGTGAAAGTTCCACCCTGAATCTCATCGGGCTGAAGCTTGTTGCTGCGAGCACGTGCAGCTAAGTCGTTCACCTTTTCGGCTAGCCCGGCCAGGTTAAGCTTATCGGCATTCTTAATAACAGGCACAATTAAATTGCCATTGGGTAGGGCTGCCGCCAAGCCCACATTAATGTTGCGCTTCATGAGTATCTTATCACCATCCACCGAGCTGTTCACCAAGGGGTAATCCTTTAGGGCTTTTATGGCCGCCTCAACGAATAGGGGTGTAAGGGTTAGCTTCTGCCCCTCGCGCTTCTGGAAGGCTTCCTTCTCGCTGTTGCGCCAGCTCACCAGGTTGGTTACATCGGCTTCGATAAAAGAGGTAACATGCGCCGATGTTTGCTTCGACATCACCATGTGGTCGGCAATAAGCTTGCGCATCCTATCCATTTGGATTACCTCAACTGAATGCCCCTCCGACTGGGTAGATGCTTGCTGACTTTGCGCTTGGGGTTTCTCGATAATTGCGCTGCGCTTGTCGGTGTAAGCCAGTATATCATCGCGGGTAATGCGGCCATTTAGGCCAGTTCCTTTAACGTTTGCCAGTTCCTCGGCGGATATTCCCTCGCGCTTGGCAATGGATCGGACCAACGGGCTTGTTTGGGGTACTACACCAGGCTTTGCTTTTTGAACTGGCTCAAGCTGCCCCTGCATAGGTGCCTCTTTAGCGCCCTCCGCTTCTCGCGCTGGCTCTGGTTTAGGGTCAGGCATCTGAGCTTTTGGTTCGTCACCCCCCTGCTCAACCTCAAGCACAGCGATTATTTGTCCTACTTGGGGTACATCGCCCTCGTTAAACAGAAGTTCCTTAACCCTACCGGCTGCTGGCGACGGGATTTCAGAATCGACTTTATCGGTGGCCACCTCAACCAACGACTGATCCTCTGTTACCTCATCGCCTATGGCCACCAACCATTTGGTAATAGTGGCTTCAATTATGCCTTCGCCCATTGCGGGGAGCGCTATCTCAAGTTTACCCATTGTATTTTTATCGATTTTATAATGTTTTGTTTAGTAACACCAATTACAACGAAATGTTGAACTAAAGCAATGCCTGCATACAGCTGAAATATTTAATTATGCTACGATGTAACCTCCTCAAACTGTCGAACCAAATGCTCGTTCACATTTGATGCGTAGCTGCTCGAGGTGGTATAGTAGCTTATTGAAAAAACATTTTGCGTTGCGGTTTTATCAACCACCTTTATGGATGGCTCCTTGCTAACAGCAACCCAGGGCAGTAGTAGTAACGACCTTGTAATCATATCGCGTGCCTCCTGCATAGGGATGGATGTGCTAACGGGTAGCTTCATTTCATAGCTTTGCAAACTATCGTTCTTGTTGAGCAGGTGAATTGATCCTGATGCAAGCTGTGAGTATGGTATTTTCACAAGTTCACCATTGTGAGTTTCAATCTCAATTGTCCTATACCCCACCCTGCGCAGCACACCCTGAATGGAGTGCACTCCAATTTGCTGGTTCCTCTCAAATGGAATCTCTGCTTTTAGTATTATGCCCGAGATAAAATCGCGAAGAAAATACCAGCCAACAATGAGGACAATGATCACCGCAACTGCCGACACGAGTATGGGATAGAAAACCAAATCGCTAAAAAGCCTATTGATAACCCATAGGCCAAAGGCTAACCATACCACAAGTTCAATCAAGGGAAAAACCCTAGCAAGAGCTCTAGAAACACCTCGGCCAGAGGATACCGTTCTCAGCACTCTGGAAAGATACCGTAGCACCACAAAAATTCCAATGGCAAAAGCCAGATAGTATAGGGTCATAACGCTTAAATTTTAGTTTAGCACAATCCCTTTTCATTTAAAATACTAACCACGAATGGCTCAAGCAGGTGATTCACAGCCCACACCCCAACAAATCTTTCCTCAACAATCCCCGAGCGCTGTAAGTTTTTTATCAGCACAAGGGTTTGCTCCTCGGGTTGCCTAAGCACCCTTGATAGCCTTGCTAAGCTACACCTTCGATGTATTATTATCTGCAGGATAATCACCAGCAGCTCATCACTTACTCCCCTTAGGTAAGAAAGATTTGGCATTTCGGGCTTTCGTATATGGATGGTTTTACCCACTACCTTAGTAATATTTGTTAACCACAGCTGCAAGGCGTAGCCGGGGTTTCCATCGGAAACATTGAAATACTTATTGAAAAGCCTAGCATAGTTCCATTCGGTTAAATCGCGCTCAACCTTACCATTAAAAACCAATCCGAGGCCTCCGGTTTTATGGCGAGCAACTATCAGGTCCTTCAAATCCTTAGCATCAAAAGGCTGGCATTCGATGCTTCCCATAAAAATCGAATCGAGCTTTTCTAGCCTGTTTATTAGCTGATAGGCAGTGGTTCCAGAGTTCACAATAAAGAAGTTGTTTCGGCTAAGGCTCTCAACAAGTCCATATATCTTCCTTATAACCTCAAGCCCCTTGCTGTGGCGCTCCCACCACAGATCCAAATCGTTGATAATAATAACCCTTGCCTCGGGATTGTTGGCAAGGTAAAGCTCCGGATTTGTTTGGGTTCCCAGTGCCCTTTGCAAGCTTAGTATGAATTCGCTCACGCTTGAAGAACCGCCTAGAGGCGCCTTTACCGAAACCACCTTATGCTTAGGAAGGTACTTTTTAGCAATATATTTCGATAGCGTAGATTTACCTGAATTTCGAGCACCCGTTATAAGCAAAGCGCCAGAGTAGCCCGCATTGTAGCGCGCTACCACCTGCTGGGCAATGCTCTGCTCATGGGGCCTATCAATCCAAAGTTCCTCATTTAGAGTGGTACTGCCCGAGAACAGATTCGCATAGTAGAAGGGCACCTTTTTCATAACCTCCTGGTTACCTGTAAGCGAAACCAACATCTCCTGAACCGACTGGTTACTGAGCCTGTACTCCTTCTCAAAGCTGGTTAACTTCTGGGCAAGCAGCAACCCCTCGCTCTGCGAGTACAGAACCCCAACAACCTGTCGGTTTACAAACTGCGAAAGCTTTTGAACCCTTGAGGTAAACCAGATGGAGCTGGCCTGCGGTTTTCTTTTCTTACGTTTTCGAATTTTATCATCGACCTTGCTATGAACCAGCTGATGCAAAGGCTCCATGGCGGCAACAAGATACTTCTGGAGGTCTTCATCAAATTTGGCTAAAAGGTCTTTGAGGTTTTTCTCCTCCAGCTCAACTTCGCCCAGCAACTCCTCAATTAGCTTATCGCGCTGCTCCTGTTGCGATTGGTTGGAAGAGGTGTTGGCTTTACTCTCGTTCTGGACAAGCATATTTTCGATATTGAATGCTGCCAAGCGTAGCCTGTCGCGCAGGGTTTTGGCGGTTCCACGGAGCGAATCGGAAACCCTCTCCATTGAGCTACGGGCTTTACTAATAAGTTCCATACCAACATACAGCTGTACCCTGCGCTTAAAGTCGATGCTACGCACATCGCTGGCCACGAATCGTCCCCGCTCGAGCTCGCTAAAAAAGCCATCGCTATTCACATCTACTTTTTCAGGCAAATCCTCGAGGATTGCGTTCACATCACGGAAAAGCACCTCAAAACGCTCCTGCATATGGGGTGTGTTTATCTCATCGATACGCTGGGCTAAATCGGATGGGTTGGGAAGCTCGTTGGACGATCGATACTGGCTGAGTAGCTCCTTGGCGCTAGCAATGGATTTAAGGATATTATTCTTTGTCCAAATATTCAGCTCCTCCACCTGTCGGCTAATCTTCACACCTAGCCTATAGCGCAACGACATCAACATGAGCTCAACATGAATCTTATTGGAGTAAAGGGTAAGGTTATCCCTCCATACCTGTGGCGCATGCCCTAGAGTATCGTGAGTATGAGGTCGCTTGTTGATTAGCTTGGCGTAGGATCTGAGTAGATGGGTCGACTCTGGCTTTTCGACAACAAAAATCATCCGTTGTACACTTTGTACTAAGCTCGAATTGAGATCGGCAGTAATCTGCTCTGTTGATTTTTTAAAGTCGGACAGCGCGCTCGACAGGTTGCCCTCCTCATCTGCCAGCAGGCTATCGATCTCCTTGAAAACATCCTCATTGCCATGCCTTAACTGCTTCAACTTATTGGGCAAGTCGTTTAAAACTCGTCGGATATTGCTAAAGTACCTGAATGATATGAGGCCAAGCTGTGAGAAGAACTCGTTAAAATCCTCAAGCCTGTTCTCATGCAAAAAGAGTTCAGCCGACTTTGCCAGATCAACCCTTCGGCTTATGGGCCATCCGAGGAATGCCCCCCTGAGCTTGCTCGCTGCTTTGGTAATACGAATTCGTATGCTGTCGGTACGACGAATCTTAAACTCGGGACGCGAGAAGCTAACCACCATCTTTTCGGGTGTTTTCTCCAGTAAGCTTACCGACTTTTGCATATACACGGCAAGGGAATCGGCAAGGATAACCTGCCCCTTGGCCAAATCGTCGGCTATT
Organism: Tenuifilaceae bacterium; assembly: GCA_034006965.1. GTDB lineage: Bacteria > Bacteroidota > Bacteroidia > Bacteroidales > Tenuifilaceae > Perlabentimonas. The sequence goes on along the minus strand of JAVERU010000125.1, from coordinate 4,241 downwards.
AGCTCCGCAATACGGCTTTTGGCCTGAAAGGTATAGTCGGAAAGTATCTTGCTTAATACCGAGGAGTCTATCGGTTCATTGTTGGCAATAGCTTTACGAAACGATGTAAACACCTTCTTACAATTGCTCTCAATATCATCATGAAACTTACTAATTAAACCTTGGATTTCCTGAATAGAATTGGTAGCAAATACGCTCTGCTGATGTCCATACTGCTCGGCAAGTTTACGAAGTTCGTTAGCAAGGAGTTCCTTCTCGGGGTACCGAACAGCCTCTGCTAGGTTAATGCTTTGGTCGCGGGCAGTCTGGGCTTGGTCTGTTGTACTTACCTCGGGTACGGTATGGGCATTCACCACCTCGAAGTTCTGACTAGCCTCAATAACCAGCGATGAGCAGGGCAAATCGCTGGCACCATTCACGTAGCTAACCCACGCCGACGAATCCTTATACATATCCTGATTCATCTCGAGGATGGCCAAGCTGGCATCGGCCGACTCGCGCTTAATAATATCGACCTCGGGTAACTTCTCCACCGAGTTATTTATAACCTTAACGGTGCCCATTAGCCTTGAGTTGTCGAGGGCCTGATTTGCCAATGCGTAAACGCTATCGGTTTTGGAGGTATTGTAGTTAACTATTAGCAGCCTCACCATAGCACCTCGCCACTCTGGATCGGTGGTGATAAACTTGAGCAGGGCAAGCCCAAAATTGAGATTGCGACTATTCCCATTCCACCATAAGTCAATTCTTTTAGCTTTAGCCTGCTCTTTATCTTGCTGATTTATGTAGTTGTAGAATACCAGGTTGTAGTTGAGCTTATGCAGCACCGAGGCCGTTTCGCAAAACCTTTCGGCGTTGGCCGAGTTCTTTGCCCAACCCATAAGGATGGTGTTAGGTTCAAAGCCAGTGAACCCATAAACCCGCGAAATCATCTGCATACCCTCGTATATGTTTCCGCAAACATGCCGGCGGGTAATTATGTTCCTCCCACGATGATCGGTTTCTATTGTGGCCGTTGCCGTTCGGTCGAACAAATAATCTTCCTCAGGCTTTTCAACCAGCTCAAAATTGGTAAATACCCCTTGCTTCCCCACTATGGTTCGACCCATATCCACCAGATGTGGGCGTGCCTTAGCCCCTCCGCTGAAAAGGATTACGTTGGGGTGCCAGTTCCGCTGATTCCTTGCTGTTGATGATGAGAGCTTGAATAGCCCATACTTTACCAACGACGACCAAATACCACCCCACGTATCGCCCGACTGCAGCCGAAGCTCCTTACGCTTAAGGAACAGAAATATGGCACCCAGCATAATGGTTGCCCCAATCATGGCAATGAAATCGAGCTGAATCATCACCACAAAACAGGCAATGGCACCAATTATGCTTATCCAGCCCGGAATGCGAAACGATGGCCTAAAATCGGCTCCCGCCCAATTCTCGATGGCGCAGGTTAGGTTTAAAAATCCGTAGGTGATGATAAAAAACATGGACACCACCCGAGCTATTACGTTAAGATCGCCAATGAGAATTCCCGAAAGGGCAATAACAAATGTAAGCAGCAGCGCGTTGCGCGGCTCGTTGCCAGCGCCCACTCCCTTGGCAAATATTTTGGGCGTAATCCTATCCATAGCCATGGCCTGCAGGATGCGGGGTGCTCCCAGTATGCTCCCAAATGCCGATGACAGCGTTGCGCCCCAAATACCTGCTACTACCAGGGGCGAGAACAGGGAAATATTCATTAACACACTGGGGTCGTTCATCAACGCATTTCTATCCACAGTATAGGAAAAGAAGAAAACCAAACCGACGTAAACAACCAAGCCAACCACTATGGCGGAGATTGTACCAAGAGGGATTGATTTCTTGGGATTCTCCAAATCGCCCGACATGGATACACCCGCTTCAAAACCAGTAACAGCTGGGAAAAATATGGCGAATAGCGCTATCCAGGGAAGCGAGTTGGTGGCCGAGCCCACCAATACGGTTTGGGGAACCATATCGTGCTTACCAAGCACTATGGATATCAGCGACAGCAACAGAACAGCCAGAATAAAAAACTGCATTTTCAATGCAAGGTTGGTGCTTATAAAGGTGATTATGGTGACAAGCAGTAGCGTTGCCGCTCCCGTAATGCGGATAGCATTTAGGGTTGCCTCAATGCCAAAGGCGGTAAGCAGCGTTTCGGCAAAACCTATTAAGTAAAGGCTTACGCTAAACGATAGCCCCACGAAAAGGGCCAACCCCAGTGTTCCACCTATGGGAAGCCCCAAGCTGCGCGAGATCATGTAGTACGTTCCGCCGGTCTCCACCTTTTTGTCAGTGGCAATACTGGCCACGCTTAATCCCGTGGAGGCCGATATAAGGTGGGCCACAAGAATAATACCCAGGGTAGCCCAAAGGCCAGCCTGGCCAACTATCCAGGGCAAGCGGAGGTACATGATAACGCCAAGAATTGTAAGAATTGAAGGGGTGAACACACCCTTAAACGCGCCAAACTTATTCCCTTTGGTAGGCATATTTAAATTGATTTATTAACTTGATGAGTGCAACGAATACCAAATATACGCAGAGGTAACGATATAATGAAGGGATGGGGTGTGAAATTTTGTGAAATAGTAACGCGTATACTAAAAAATACTCCCCAGCCAATAGCTGAGGAGCATTATTCAAAGGTTACAGTATTTCCTACTTCTTACGCAGCACAAAGTGCCAATACTCCATTTTGCCCGAGGCAAACGACTCGTATCGCTCGGAGCCCTTAGCACCGGCGAACTGGAGAAACGATTTGCGGAGAAAGCCGGGCACTTTTTTTACGATAGCCGACTCGCGGCGCTCATGGTCGCAGTCGAGGGCCTTAACCACATCCTTGGTGATCTCGGTTTCGCTCACTATCTCCATACCGCTTGAGAGCAAATCCTTGCGTATGGACTCCACCTCACCCTTCTTAATCATATCGGCAAAGCAGCAATGGCCCCCCGGCCTTAGCATTCTGCTTACCTCGGCAAAAAACATTCGGATGCTCTTGTAGCAACGGGCCGACTCCACATTCACCACCACATCAAAACTCTCGTTAGCAAATGGGGGCTTCTCGGCCACGCCGGCAACAAACCGCAACCCATCCACATTGTGGTAGCTGTTACAAAACTTCACTACGCGCGATGAGATATCAAAAGAATATCCAACAATATCGGCAAAGTGCTGATTTACATACTCGAGCCCACTATTCCGAAGAAGGCAAATGCCATTGAAAGCATTCTCAACCAGCGTATGAAACATCGACTCGCTTTTGCGTAACGCCTCATCGGCCTGCTTTCGGTGGGTAATATCTAGGAGTATACCCTCCATGGCAACCAAGCTATTGTTGGCATCGAACACACCAACCCCTTGCTCCCAGAGCCATCGTTGCTGTCGGCTAGCTGCTACTACGGGGTACTCAAAGCTAAAGGGTAATTTGCTAGCCAACACCTCTTGCCATTTGGCCCGGATAGGCTCTCTATACTCCTCCTTGTATTAGACTATTGAATGAAATCCGCTTATTGTCAATAAGATCTTCGGGCTGATACCCTGTATCCTCGTAGCATTGGCTGCTGATATGCTCCATGGTGTACTCCCTATCCCACTTACATCGGTATACAACACCTGACATATTTTGCACAAGGGTTTTGTGAAGCCTTCGCTGTTCCCTTAACTCCTTAGTTACGCGCTTTATATGGGTTACGTTATTAACCAACACCAAGAAGCTATCATCGCCCTGCTCGTTAACATTTGAAATATGGAGCTCCAGGGTATAGCTATAGCTCTAGACGGAGGAGATTGTTATGTCGTACTTAATGGCTCTTAATAAATTAGGCTGAGAGAAAAGGGTCTTCAGCCTAAGAACCATTTCTTCATCCATGAAGTTGTACAACGACCTACCCACTAGCTCATCGGTTTTACACCCAATAATCTCGGAAAAGCCTGCATTCACATCAAGCAGACCACCTTCTGCATGGACCACAAATGCAGCTGTAGGCAGATGTTTTAACAAAAAGCGAATGGCCATACTTTAGGTTTTAGCAGATCAACTAACCGTTGAAAAGTATAAGTAACGCAATATTAGTAATCAGTAGTGTCTGGTAAACCTTTTAAAGATTTAGCTTCGCTGCTACTTCGTGGTCTCCCTTCCTGCCTGACTGCGTCATTCAGGCAGGCGGTCGAAATGACAGGCTATTCATAATGTTTGGAGAGGGGGGGGCTTGGTG
>JAVERU010000001.1:0-64004 GCA_034006965.1 Tenuifilaceae bacterium | reverse complement strand
TCTAATACCTTGACTCGGATGGCTTCTTGAGCAGAAATACTAAGCTTTCTTAGGTCTTGTTTTTTCATGCTCAAAGATAAAAAGAAAAAACGACAAACACTAACTATTTTATGCACTTATTAATAAGATTCTAAATATCTAATTTCCCTATCTGTATTTTTTTGTTTTCTAAGAATATATATTTGGTCAACTTTATACTTACCTAAATTTACTTGAGAAGTTAGTTTTATCCATTCTGAAACAACAATATACATTCCATTTGGATTCTTCATTTTCAGTTGTTCTGCTGCTGTTGATGAACCTTCAAGCATTGTTTTATCTAGGTATGTTTTACATTCTATCGCTACAGCAGGTATTTGCAAAATTGAAGTTTGTTTTTCACTACTTCCTTTAACATTCATATTCGTTTCAATGTTAACACCAATTACAAAATCGTGGTCTTTTATTTCAATTTTTGCATTTGGATGAGTAACCATTTCAAAGAAATTTGATGAGTTAAAGAAAATATCTTTAAAGGCGTGAGCTTTCCCTAGTAGGGCTGATTCTGAAAACTCAAAAACCATATCCCTAAAGAGGTAGTAAATAAACTCTTCTAAAACGCTTGAATGAAGGTTTGAGCGAGAATCGAATTTCTCAGCATACTTTTGTTGGTCAATAAAGTCTTTATATTCAGCAAATAAATTTACTCTCTTTGCTAAAATATCATTATCAGATGAGCTTGACTTGATATATGGACCTTTTAATAATTCATTTTGTTGTCTCCATTTATTGTATTTATTGCGAATTTCAGATAAATATTTTTTAGATTCCAAGTCAATATATTTAGTCTGATGACTTTCCTTTTGTTTTAGATTATCTCCGTGTACATACATAGCCTTTCGGTTTTTAAGGATATTTGAGAAACCAAATTGTCTGCAATTGCTTTTGCCATTAATGGTGGAACGGCATTTCCAATTTGATTATATTGGCATAAATGTTTTTCAGTATTTCTTCCTTCCCTTTCAAGAAGTTTGTGGCTAACAACAGTTGGCTTACCTTTAAAAATAAACCAATCGGGGAAAGATTGAACCCTTGCCCCTTCTCTTGGAGTAAAATTTCTGTTTTTGTAAGGATGAACAAAATTAGCATAAAAAGATGCAGCTACTGTATGACAAGGTTTGTTTGGATGCATTCTTCTATTATTTTGGTCATATAGTTTTTCAGAAAACTCACCATTACCATTCCTTTTTAATGGTTTTAAATGGTCTGGTACGTCAGAAATTGAATGACCCCAAGCCATTGACGCAAATCTTTCAACCATTCTTTTGGAGTGATTCATTGCTTTATTATTGAAAACTTTACTAGAGCCTTTTCGTAAATATTTTTGATATTGATTTTGTGGTGGTTTTTCGTATTCCATTTCTTCATCACCGCCCCAAGCTTCAATATCTGGTAAGTCGGATATTGCATCCCATAAAGTTGGGCACTTTTTTAAACCATCATTGAACAGATTTGGTTCCGTTGTACCTAATGTATGTGTGGGAGATGGGAAAGGGTTGGATAATTTTTTCTTAGATGCGATGACAAAAAGTCTCTTCCTTATTTGAGGCACCCCATAATCGGTTGCATTTAAAATTGTATGATATGTGTAGTATCCAAGTTTCTCTAACTCTTCTAATATTATTTTTATAACTAGTTTTTTGTCTGAAGTTTTAGCTTTAATGATATTTGGAACATTTTCCATAATCATTATTTCTGGATTAAAAATCCTACCAAGTCTTATAAATTCATTGAATAGAGAATTCCTAGGGTCTTTAGGGTCACCTGCATTTTTATTGCAAATTGAAAAACCTTGGCAAGGTGGACCACCAAGAATTATATCAGGTTTTTCATTAAAGGTTTCTTTTAGATATTCATCAGAATAGTTTTGTATGTCCCCAACGAGGACTTTTGATTCTTTGTGGTTGAATTGAAAAGTATCTGCTGCCCATTTGTCATACTCAATACCACCAATAATTTTATAACAACCGCTCATTTCAAAACCTAAACTAAAGCCACCTGCTCCAGCAAAAGTGTCAAGGACTTTAAGTTTCTGATTATAATGAATGTTTTCGTTCATTTATTTACTTTTTAAAAATTCAACTTGTTCTTCTGCAACCCTTAACGCTTCAATACCCAAAGTTTCTTTATAAACTATGGAGTATATTTTGTTTGCCAACCATAATGTTTCTAATTCTTTCATTGATACATTAAATAGGTTGCTTATTTTTAGCAAATCTTCCCTTTTTATTTGTTTCTGGTCATTTTCGACTTTACTCAAAAAACCTTCCCCTATTTCAAGTTTTGCGGCAAGTTCTCTTTGTCGCATACCTGCATTTTCTCTTAATTCTCTTATTCTTTGACCTATTGTCATTGACTAAAAATTTACTTGACCAAAACAGGTCAAATATACAGTTGTTTTTATAAAAATCAAAGCCTGGACAATACGAAGGCTGTTTTTGTTGCGAAGAAATCGCCTGTGCGGTGGGGCAACATCATCCACAGAAAATTCTGAGGAGGGCTTAACTACCAAGCTCAATGTTGATGGACTGGTGAGCGTGTCGACAGCGAGTGGTTTTAACATAACCAGATAACTACCCGCCAGCAGCTTTATTTCCTTTTGAACAGCAATGGCTCGGCTTGATGCAGTGTACCTGTCGGTAATTTGGGAGCCGCCAACGAATAGCTCAAAGGGTAAGGTTGATTCCACGTCGATGCTACCCTTCCAGAATCCCTCCGTTTCGATTATGCTGCCGCAAGCACTAGCTTGTAATCATTGCTTGCAACATAGAGGTTGATTGTACTATCGGTGTTTGCTTTATATTTTGACCAGTGAATATTTGTTCCCTCAATTGGATTGCCCGCTATGGAGTAAAAGTTGTCGAAGCAAAGCGTTTGTTACTTTGGCAAATCGATGGGTTCAAAGGTTTACCTTTCACGTTTTTGGTGTTGGCCAACGATGGTGGTGTTAAGCTTATGCCATCTGCAGCTAACCATTCTTCAATAAAATTTTGATAATAAAGTATGACTAATGTTTGTGTAAAGGTTAAAGGGTATTTCTGGTTATTTTAGCTCACCCTGCGAGGCGGGACAACCGCTTTACTCGAATCGAACATATACCTATAGGTTACGTGTGTTTTTAAAACCTTGGCTCCAATTTGCTCAACCACTTTGCACATGGTGGGGTTAAAATCGCCAATCCAATTCATCTCAATATCGGTGTATGGGTAATCGTTGCGAAAAGCCCAGTTGGCAAATCCTTTAATCAGGGCTCCATCAATTCCCCTGCCTTGATACTGTGGAACAACGCCAAATATTAAGCCCAGGGCCTTGGTGCATTTCTTCTTCACCTTAAGCAGGTACATCAGCTTTAGCTTAGCCCACAGATCAAACTTACCGTTTAGATGTTTAACAATCTGATTTAGATCTGGGATCATTATTATAAAACCTACGGGTTGGTTGTTGTGGTAGGCAAAAAGGATTAATCTTTCGTCGAGTATGGGTTTTATGGATTTGAGAAGCGCCAAGGCCTGTGCCCTCTTCATCTTGCCAACACCTGCAAATCGGCCCCAACCCTTGTTGAAAATCTCAACAAAGTCATCAGCAAACCTGTGTAGCTCCTTCCGGTTGATGGTTGTAATCCTGTATTCGGGATTTTGCTCAATGCGCTTGGCCTTCTCCCAAACCACAGGATCAATGCGCTTATCGCTAACGGGCATGTGGTAAGTAAACTGCTTGAAGTAGGTTTTAAAGCCATACTTCTCGAAAAGCATCTTGTAGTAGGGTAGGTGGTAACCCATACAGTAGTTGGGTTCGTAAAATCCATCCACCAGCAACCCCCACCAGCGGTCGCGCTCACCAAAATTTATTGGGCCATCCATAGCTTCCATGCCCCTGTCTGCAAGCCACTTCTTGCAGGTGTCGAAAAGAATATTGGCTGCCACCTGGTTGTTGATACACTCGAAGAACCCCATTCCTCCTGTTGGCTGCTCACTATTTTTCAAGCTACGGTCGATGAATGCCGCTACACGTCCTACTGTTTTACCCTTTTCGTCTAGCAGAATCCATCTAATGGCCTCGCCGTTACGGAAGTGTTTGTTCTTTTGAGGGTTAAAAACATCCTCAATGTCGTGGTCGAGGGGTCGAATCCAGTTTGCCTCTTTTTTATAAAGCCTCATGGGGAGCAGAAGAAACTCCTTTCGAGTTTTTGCGTTGGTTACCTCAATAGTTTTAAAATCCATAGAAATGAAAGTTTATCAAGGTTGATGTGGGTAAAGATATAAAATTTGACTTTTTTTTTGAGCCAACGTAATGCAAACAAAGTTCGAGCTATTGCAAAAAACCTGCCGATCATCTTGCGTCGGCAGGTTTGTAAGGCTCTAATTTATAAGCTTACCTTGTTGTTTTTATGCTGATATAGTTTTTGCTGCGGTATGGGTTGTTGCCATTGTAAAGGATCTTGTCAGCAAAGTCGAAATACTTACTCATATTTTCAGCCGTTTTGAACTTGTTATCGCCGTGCCCAACGCCCTCAACGGTCATAAGCGTGGCAATCTCACGGCCAGTGGCCTCATTCACCACGTTCTTCATGTTTACCGACTGCATATAGGGAACTACCTTGTCGTTGGTCCCATGAACTAGCAGAATAGGAGGGAAATCGGGGCCAACCAGGTTTATTGGGTTGGCATCGTTTGTTTTTTCCCAGTTCTCCTGCACATTAAAGCCCATAATCTCATTGGCAGGGTGCGAGCCAAGATTGGTTACCCTGCTGATATCGGCTACGCCGTACCATGAAATAACTCCTTGCACTGCGCTCGAAAAGTTTTCGTAGCCCATGGAGAGGTTCTCAAAAGCCGGATGATTATTTGTAGCTCCCAGCATCATGGCTATATGCCCTCCAGCAGAGGAGCCCCATACCACAATGTTCTTTGTGTCAAGCTCGTAATCTTTCCCTTTTGCCCTTAAAAAGCGAATAGCAGCTTTAACATCGTGCAGGGGCTTTGGCCATATCACCTCATCAGATAGCCTATAGTTTAACGATACCACAGCGTATCCTTGAGTTGTGGCCTGGACCATAGGCACTAGTGTTTCTGCTCTTTTGTCGCCATACTTCCAACCACCCCCGTGAACAACCACAATGGCTTTGTAGGGAGCTTCACCCACCGATGGGTAGATGATGTCAAGGGTTTGCCGTGGGTTGTCCCCTGCTGCGTAGTGAATGTCAACAATGGTTTTCGGAAACTGGGAAATATCAATGCTTTTAACTTTACCCTTGGCATGGGCTGCATACTCGCCCATTTCCGATTGGGTTACTCTGTCTGCTTCCCCTTGATTCTGGCATGAAAATATCAGCCCCAAAAGGGGGAGACAAAGTAGTAGAAGTTTTGAAGGTTTAGCTCTGTTCATGGCCGTATGTTTTGGGTTTGACATATTTGGGCTTTTGTTGAGGTTGCCGATTATTTAAAGGATACCGATACAATTCAATAAATATTGGTACGTACAAGGTACAAAAAAAACCTGCCAAGGCAAACTTTGTGGGTTTTGATTGGCAGGTTTTTTAATGGGTGGTACAATAATTATCGGCTTGAGTGTATGCTGTTGATTTTTATAGGTTAGCTGAGCATTTCAAAACAAATAAATAAAACAATTGTTTTGATTGTTTTGTGCAGAATATTAATATTTCAGCCCTCGTAGAGCCTGCCTGGCTGGCAGACAAGGGCATAAATCGATTGAAGAGATTAATGCAAAAATTTTAAGCACTTCGTAGACCTGCCTGCCTTTCGGCAGTAAGGCAGGGGTGCTGTCAATCTTTTTTATCTATATTCAAACGCTATTGCACCCCTGCCGAAGACAGGCTAGCGAGGTGCAATAGGTTGTGGAGGAATGTTTCTGTTTTGCTATTGCACCCCGCTGGGGTGCTATTTATACTCCGCAAATCTTGTTCTATCGCTATTGCACCCCCACGGGGTGCAGAATATCCTTCGCAAACCGTGTGCTATCCCTATTTCGCCTCTCCGAGGCCGGGGAGAATCTATTCGATGGGCTGCTATCGCTATTGCACCCCCACGGGGTGTTCGACATCGTCTGTTGCTATATTCCATCGCTATTTCGCCCCTGTCTGCTGTCAGCGACAGGCAGGCCGCTGGGGCGATTCAATCGCTATGCACCACCTACGGCGGCAGGGTGTTGTACCCCAGCGGCCTGCCTGGCCGGCAAAGGCAGGGGTACAATAGCGATAGCATTAGGAGAGGGAATAGAACAGCACCTCGGAGAGGTGCAATAGCGATGGCATAAGGGAGTTGGAAAAGAATAGCACCTCGTAGAGGTGCAATAGGTTGTGGAGGAATGTTTCTGTTTTGCTATTGCACCCCGCTGGGGTGCTATTTATACTCCGCAAATCTTGTTCTATCGCTATTGCACCCCCACGGGGTGCAGAATATCCTTCGCAAACCGTGTGCTATCCCTATTTCGCCTCTCCGAGGCCGGGGAGAATCTATTCGATGGGCTGCTATCGCTATTGCACCCCCACGGGGTGTTCGACATCGTCTGTTGCTATATTCCATCGCTATTTCGCCCCTGTCTGCTGTCAGCGACAGGCAGGCCGCTGGGGCGATTCAATCGCTATGCACCACCTACGGCGGCAGGGTGTTGTACCCCAGCGGCCTGCCTGGCCGGCAAAGGCAGGGGTACAATAGCGATAGCATTAGGAGAGGGAATAGAACAGCACCTCGGAGAGGTGCAATAGCGATGGCAAAGGGAGTTGGACAAGAACAGCACCCCAGCGGGGTGCAATAGGTTGTGGAGGAGTGTGTTTGGATTTGATATTGCACCCCGTTGGGGTGGTGAAGAAACACGAATATTCTTGTTCTATCACTATTTGCCACCTAGGGCGGCAAGAGACAATTATCATATAATACAAAAAAATCAATAACTTTGGATACAGACCAAAATTATAATGCCATGGCAAACCCCTACTACCAAATCTCTATGCAGCTGGTTTTTGCTGTAAAACACCGAGATGCACTAATTAAAGATGATTTTAGAGAGGAGCTACATAGGTACATTGGTGGAATTCTTGTGAATCAAAAACATAAACCGCTAGCAATAAATTCGATGCCAGACCATATTCATATATTTTTCGGGATGCATCCTTGCGATATTCCGGCTTTAATTCGCGACATCAAATCGGATTCTTCAACGTTTGTTAATGAAAAGAAATTGTCGAGATTTAAATTTCAGTGGCAGGAGGGGTATGGTTTGTTTTCGTATAGCATGTCACATCGTTCCAATGTGATTGAATATATTGATAATCAACAGGACCATCACAAAAAGATTTTGTTTAGGGAGGAGTATTTGGCTTTTTTGAAGGAGTTTGGGGTGGAGTATAATCCCAAGTGTGTTTTCGATTTTTTTGAGTAATTGCGGATAAAGGCGGTATGGTATTGCACCCCGCTGGGGTGCTAATCATACTCCACAAATCGAGTTCTATCGCTATGGCACCCCCACGGGGTGCTGGATAATCGTCTGTTGCTATATTCTATCACTATTTCGCCCCTGTCTGCTGTCAGCGACAGGCAGGCCGCTGGGGCGAGGAGATCCTATTCTATGCTCTGTTATCGCTATATGCCACCTACGGTGGTAGTCCTCGCACCTCGGAGAGGTGCAATGGCGATGGCATAAGGGAGTTGGACAAGAATAGCACCTCGTAGGGGTGCTATAGGTTATGGTTAAATGTTTCTGTTTTGATATTGTCCCCCACGGGGTGCAGAATATCCTTCGCAAACCGTGTGCTATCCCTATTTCGCCTCTCCGAGGCCGGGGAGAATCTATTCGATGGGCTGCTATCGCTATGGCACCCCCACGGGGTGCTGGATAATGGTCTGTTGCTATATTCTATCACTATTTCGCCCCTGTCTGCTGTCAGCGACAGGCAGGCCGCTGGGGCGATTCAATCGCTATACGCCACCTACGGCGGCAATGGATGTCACCCCGTAGGGGTGAAATAGCGATGGCAAAAGGAATTGAACGGGAATAGCACCCCGTAGGGGTGCTATAGGTTATGGTTAAATGTTTCTGTTTTGATATTGTCCCCCACGGAGTGCTGAAAAAACACGAATATTATTGTGCTATCGCTATACGCCACCTACGGCGGCAAGGTTATTGAAATCGATCAATTCCTGTTATCGCTATTCGCCACCTACGGCGGCAGAGGACAATTATCATGTGATACAAAAAAATTACTCCACTAATAATATTCCCACCTTTTTTCCATATCTTTGCAGCATAATGGTTCTAAAGGGTTTTTAACCCACAGGATTAAAAGGGAATGCCGTGTAAATCGGCAACAGTTCCCGCTGCTGTAAGCTTCATTAACCAATGGGCACCCCAGCCACTGTCCGCCAACCGGCGAGATGGGAAGGCGCCCCAAAGGGAAGTAAGTCAGAAGACCTGCCATTAGCTGCCTCCATTCAGATACGCTTTCGGGATAAAAGCGCGGATGAGAACCTCACAGTCCACATCCAACTCCCACACGGTGTCTGCGGCAAGGCAAAAAATTAATGCTTCAGGTGGCAAGGGTTTACGGTCTGCCATAACTTATGCCCTTGCCCCTGCTTTGGACTTAGTTGTACTATGCAGAATAATTGGCCATACCGGATATTACTATTTGCTGTTATGCTTCTGAATACATTAGGGGCGTTTGCGCAGCACTTGGTGTCCGATACCATAAGCCTGGAGGGCGTAACGGTTTACCAACGAAGGCAAGCAAGCGGTTTGCAGGCTGGAATAAAATCAATATCCATTGATACGCTTGATATTAGGGAAAAGCAGGGGTTGAGCCTTGCCGAGCTGCTGCAGGATAATAGCCCCATTTTTATAAAGACCTATGGGCGTGGGGCAACTGCAACGGCATCTCTTCGAGGTACGAGTGCTTCGCACACCAAGGTGTATTGGAATGGACTACGAATAAATTCACCCATGAGCGGTGAGGCTGATTTCTCCATAGTTCCTCTCTATTTTGTTGATGATGTGGCCATTCATTTTGGTCAGTCATCGATGAGCTTTGGAAGCGGAGGGCTGGGTGGTTCGGTAAACCTCCAGAGTACACCCAATTGGGGTAAGCAGTATGGGGCAAAAGTTTACCAATCCGTTGGTAGCTACCAAACCTATTCCACGGCAGCCACATCAACCTATGGCAAGGGTAAGTTGAAGGCTCAAACCCGACTCTTCCGCGAAGCATCGGAGAATAGCTTTAGCTACAGGAATACTGCAAAAATTAATAAGCCGATTGAGATACAACAGAATGCCGATTACCTGAAGTATGGAGTTCTTCAGGAGGTTTACTATAGGTACAGCGAAAACAGCATGCTATCTGCCAAGGCCTGGGCGCAGCGAACCGACAGGGGTATTCCCCAGCTTATGACTAGCTTTTCGGCAAGAGAGATTAATAGGCAGCAGGATATCAACCTTAATTCCATAGTGGAGTATCGATCGGGAGGAGAGGTAGTGTCGTGGAGGGTAGCTTCGGGACTATCGCATATGAATCTCACCTACGATTTTAGTAAGCTGTCGGTTGAGGGAAACCTGCTGCCCGTACTAAGTACCCAAAGCTCATCATGGAGCTGGTACAACAGGGCATCGATGGATTGGGTTACGAACGACTGGATAACCGTTAATGTTCAGGCTGAGGTGAATAGGCATTGGGTTCAATCCACCGAGGAGATTATAGGTAATGGATATATTGAAAATCAAATGCATAGCGCCCTAAGGGCCACCCTTATGGCAACGCCAACGGATAGACTTTCGCTCACGACTCTGGTTGGTGAGGAGGTGTTTTCAGGTTTTTTTACACCATTGTCAGCCTCTTTCTCTTTTAAATATAGGCTACTAGACGAAAAATCTCTTTTTGCGAATGGGGGGTACTCACGTAATTTTAGCTACCCATCGCTAAATGATTTGCACTGGCAGCCTGGAGGTAATCCTAACCTGCTGCCCGAAGATGTACAGTCGTGGGAGGTAGGTTTGCAACACGCATTCCAGTACGCAGGTTCACAGCTAAATATCGAAGCAAATCTTTTTTCATCTAACATTAACAATTGGATAATGTGGCTTCCGCACCTAAAGGGATACTGGGAGCCTGTGAACCTAACTCAAGTTGAGGCTAAGGGAGCCGAGGCTTCTCTATCTTTAAACCAACAAATTGGTAAGGTAACGCTAAAAATGAGAGGCAATTACAGCTACACAAAGTCTACCATCGAGAATGCTGGTGGGGTAATGCGCCCCGAGGCGCACGGCAAGCAAATCCCTTTTATCCCCGTACATTCAGGAGGTGTAGCAATAAACGCTTTATGGCGTAGTTTTCACGTAGTATATTCATTTACCCATTTCTCTGAGCGATACACCACCACTAGTAATAATCCAAACTCGGTTCGTAAGCTATACCCTTACTATATGAGTAGTGCGGCAGTAGGGTGGGATTTTGCTCTGTACAATATGCCAATGGGTGTTCAGCTTAGGGTCGATAATATTTTTAACGAGAGTTACCAAACCATACTTTGGCGACCCATGCCGGGGCGCAATTACAGCTTTACCCTAAGAGTTGAATTATGATGATACAAGGGTCATACAAGCGAGTAGGTAATCGAACAGGGCATTTAACTAAGTTCTTTCCCTTGATGCTTATTATTGCTACAACCCTACTCTTTGGCTGTATGGATGATGATGTTTTACCTGTATCGCCTGTTGATCTGTTTGGGAGCCGAGGGGTTTTTATTATCAACGAGGGCAATTATCTGTACGGAAACTCTAGCCTTAGCTACTACGATATTGAATCGGGCGAGGTGGTGAACGATATTTTTTCGCTGGCCAATGGCGTACCGCTGGGTGATGTGGCGTACAGCATGACCTTGCACAACGGTACGGGTTACATTGTGGTAAATAACTCGGGCTGCATTCACGTGGTTGATGCCAACACGCTGCTGTATGAGGCTACCATAGAGAACCTACCTTCGCCACGCCATATGCTTTTTGTTGATAACGATATGGCGCTGGTAAGCGACCTGTACGCTCGTGCCATAAGCATCGTGAATACATCAACAAATAAAGTTGAGGGAACCATTAAAACGGGCGACTCGTCGATGCCCTACTATCGACATTCGTCGGAGCATCTTATTAGGGTTAGCAACAGGGTTTACACCAACTCATGGAGCTACGATAATCAGTTGCTGGTAATTGATTTAGCGCAGATGCAGGTGGTGGATTCAATTCGCGTGGGGATTCAGCCACTGGCCATGGTAAAGGATAAGAACGAAAACCTTTGGGTTATTAACGATGGCGGGTTTGCTGGTGGCCCTATGGGTGTTGAAGTTCCATCGCTTATGAGGATTAATACCACTGGCAATGCTGTAGATTTATGCCTCAACTTTTCAGCTGTTACCGATGCTGTAGGGCAATTAGCTACCAATGCCGCAGGCGATTCGCTATACTTTATCTGTAACCATCTGTACGCAATGAGCATCTACGATACTGGACTACCTGCCGAACCTCTTATAGCACGAAACGGCAGAACGTTCCGTGCGCTTGGTGTTGATTCCCAAACAGGGGATATCTACATCTCCGATGCCACCGACTTTATGAGCGAGGGTAAAGTGTATCGCTACACATCCAAGGGTTTACCCATCGATAGCATTGGGGTGGGAATAATTCCGGGGAACTTTTGCTTTAACTAGCGTTAGCCAATACGCCGCGAAGCAATAAGATATAAAACCAGCGGGATTATTGTAAACCCAATAATTACGAGAGCAGTACATACGTAGTTTAGGCCTTTACCCGTTACGTCAGATAAAATTACCCCCGTTCGGCTCATATTTACCTACTGAAGGTAGGTTGCACCTGAGTCGTACTATTGCTAGCAGACACCCGCCATTGACTGGACAAGTTGTGCCTGCGTTTTTTCACAGGCAACACCGTCAAAGTTGAAGTTTATATTAGCCCCAATTAAAACACGGAGGACAATACGGCTATCAGGAAAGCAAGACTTGGAATCGTCCGTCAGTTTTTTTTTGACGGACATACCAACGTCAAGAAAAAGGCTACAAAACCTGCCCCAAAGCAGGCGGGTTTCGCTAGGCTAAGCTTAGAAGAATATTCGGACGGCGGTGCATCCAACCGCCCAACTTCGTTTCAATTTAGCAACCTCGGCTTAACGGTGGCTCTTCGGAACATTAATTCTTGGACGATTGCTCATCATTGAATTCCTTTAGTCCCTTTCGGTGGTTTGTCCAAATCCTAAAAATGTGAAATGCTGCCAGGGCAAAAGCCAAAACCCCAAGCCCGATGGCGATGTACAGGAACCATTGCGATGGGTCCTCGGAGTATATCTTTTGATATCCCCAAAGCACTAGAGCCATTGTAGCGGCAAGTATAAGCGATATGTACTTGGTGTTAAAGCCCGAGCTGCGGTCGTAGCGGTTGGGTCGGCGGAGGTTTACCATGGCATATTTTTGTTTTCAAAGATAATGCTTTTGGATTAGAACCTAAGTGAGGCCCAAAAGCGATAAGGTAACTTTAGCGGATTGTAGCCGTAGGTATAAGTGATTATAAATTAATTATCCTATGCAAAGGTTTTTCCTAATCCTAGTTCTAATTGCCGCTACTACTCCTGCTAGCTCGCAAGTGGCTGATATGGACTTTGTCAACGCCGTTGATGCTTTTTCCAGGGGCGATTACTCAAGGGCAATCCAAGGTTTTAGCAATGCCATTGGGAGCGACTCAACCAACGTAAATGCCTATTACAACAGGGGCAATTCCTATGCCGAGCTAAAGAATTACCAAAAGGCTATTGCCGATTTTTCCAAAGCCATCGAGCTGCAGCCCCAGTTTTCCAGAGCATACTTCGAGCGAGGAACTGCTTGGCAACTGCTTGGCAGCTTAGCCGCTGCAATTGATGACTACACAAAAGCTATAGAGTTGGAACCCTCCTATGCAAGGGCATACTATGAGCGCGGACTTGCCTACCATTCGCTTGATAGCCTAAGCTGTGCGATTGCCGATTACACCCAGGCCATCGAATTAAACCCTAAAATATCGCGAGCCTATTTTAATAGGGGCATAGCCCATGCAACAATTGGCGATATGCTAAAGGCCTGTAACGACTGGCAGAAAGCTGCTAGTATGGGATTTGACGATGCCCTTGAAGTGATAAAAAAATATTGTGAATAAGTCGATTAAGAGCTCATATCCTCACCATCTCGTAAAGCAGACAATTTCTTTTGAGCTATTATTTGTGCCTGCAATAGCATTGTTACGAGGGGAGGCCTGAGAGCCTTTTTTGCTTAGTTCTTTGATAATAGGTGCATTTTGCTCACTATGGCTGAATAAATAGTTAGTCTTTGTGAAATGCAAAGGAGATTTCCTTGGCCTGCTGAGAACTGGTTCCGATGAAAAGGTTAAACTCCCCAGGTTCGGTCACAAATTGGTTCTTTGAGTTATAGAAAGCAATATCCTCCCAGGTTAATCTAAATGTAACCTCAAATGACTCGCCCGGCTCTAGTCCAATCTTTTTGAAGGCCTTCAGTTCCTTAACGGGCCTAGTTATGCTGCCCACCAACTGACGGGTGTAAAGCTGAACAACCTCCTCACCAAACCTATTGCCCGTATTGGTTACAATTATGGATGCTAATAGGGGCTTGTTCTTTGACATTAGCGTGTCCTCAAGTTTTATTTCAGAATACTTAAAGGTTGTGTAAGAAAGACCGTGCCCAAAAGGGTAAAGCGGCGTGTTGGGAACATCAAGGTATTTCGAGGTGTACTTTTGTTCGCTGTAGGGGCGACCAGTATTCTTCTCGTTATAAAATGTGGGTACTTGACCCCCATTGCGGGGGAAGGTTACCGGAAGTTTTCCCGAAGGGTTGTAGTCGCCAAACAGAACATCGGCAATGGCATCGCCAGCGGTAGTCCCAAGAAACCAGGTTTCAAGTATCGCACTTGCTTCTTGGTCAACCTTTTCTATGGTTAGCGGACGTCCGTTCATCAGAACAACAATAAGTGGTTTGCCAATTTTTGCAAGTTCCAACGCCAATTCTTCTTGAAGACCAGGAAGGTTGATATCAGAGCGACTAGCGGCCTCACCACTCATATTCTTATGCTCGCCAATGGCCAATACAATGGCATCGGAAGCTTTTGCCAACCTTATGGCTTCGCTAAAACCTTCCCTTGAATTATCATTTACCCCTGTTCCGATGGTATGAAGAATGCGGGTATTCTCCCCAACCTTATTCTTTATACCCTGTAGTAGGGTAACCGATTTCTTGTAATCGCCAGCAGCCGACCACGACCCTATCATATCCTTTTGGCTATCGGCAAGGGGGCCAATAACAGCAATGGATTTAATATCCTTGCTAAGCGGAAGGGTGTTGTTTTCATTTTTAAGCAGTACAATTGAACGACGGGCAAAGTCCCTTGCAAACTCAAGATGCTCAGAGGTCAGTATGTTTTCATGCTGCCTTTCTATGTTTGAGTATCGGTAGGGATCCTCAAATAGGCCCAGTTCGTATTTAAGGTTAAGAATTCTTCTTACTGCATTATCAATGGTTTTAATGCTAACCTTTCCCTCATCGATGGAATTTTTAAGATGATTATTGAATATTCCCGACTGCATATCCAAATCAACCCCTGCATTTATAGCCAGCTCTCCTGCGTGCTTTTCATCCTTGGCAAACCCATGAGGAATCATCTCTTTTATGGAGGTGTAATCAGTAACCACAAAGCCCTTGAATTTCCATTCTCCCCTAAGAACATCGGTTAATAGATATTTACTTCCTGTTGCGGGCACGCCAAACAGCTCATTAAATGCGGTCATAAACGTGGCAACACCCTCATTAATGGCTGCCTTAAATGGGGGGAGGTAGGTGTTTCGTAGTTCAATTTCTGACATATCAACGGTATGGTAGTCTCTTCCACCTTGGGGTGCCCCATAGGCTGCAAAATGTTTCGCACAGGCAAGCATTGTGTGAACATCATAAAAATCTTTACCCTGGTATCCCCTAACCTTTGCCCGAGCAACCATGGAGGTAAGGAATGGGTCTTCGCCAGAACCCTCGGCAATTCTTCCCCAACGTGGGTCGCGTGTTACATCAATCATAGGAGCAAAGGTCCAATGCAACCCCTCCGATGTGGCCTCAATGGCAGCAATGCGAGCCGATTTTTCAATGTAATCCATATCCCAACTTGCCGTTTCTCCGAGGGGAATTGGAAAGATGGTTCTATGACCGTGTATTACGTCGTAACCAAAAAGTAGAGGAATGCCAAGCCGTGTTTCTTCAACGGCCATTTTCTGTAATTCGGTTGTAAATTTTACCCCATACGCATTGAAAACTGCACCAACCTTTCCGGCTTTAATGTCGTTGGCGTAGTTCTCATGCATTGTAGGGCCGGTGATATCGTAACCGCTTGAGAAAAGTGTTAGCTGACCAATCTTCTCCTCAAGGGTCATTTTTTTCATTAAATCCTCAACAAAAGTATCTCTCTTTGAGTAGGCTGATTGCTCCTTATTATTTGAACAAGCAACTATTAAAACGATTACTATTATGGTTGAAATGGTAAATATTTTCGATTTCATAAGCTCCAATTCTAGTTAATAAGATGAGGCTTAATTGCATTTTGCCAGATTTCATACCCCGCGGAATTCATATGAAGCATATCATCCAAAAAAATGGTGGAATCGGCCACACCATTATCGTTGAGCATTTTGCCCCATACATTAATAAAACTTGTATTGGGTTTAGATTCTAAAAATTGCTTAATACCTTTATTCGCTGCAATAAACTTATTTGAAAGGTGCCATCTTGAAGGACTTGGTTTCATGGAGACGAACGAAATATACACCTCGGGATACTTCTCAACAATAAGTCCGTATAGTTGAGCAAAACGTTGTTCTACTATTTGTACTGTAATAGTATCGCTTGAGGCAAAGTCATTTTCTCCGCAGTAAATTACTATTTGCCTAGGGTTGTATGGGTATACAACGTGTTCAACATACCGGATTAGATCCTCGAGGGTTGAGCCCCCAAAGCCCCTATTGATAATGATGTGCTCAGGAAATTGCTCATGAACATCGTACCACATGGTGAACGATGAGCTGCCAATAAAAAGGATAGCATTAGCTGGGGGTGGGTTTAGCCTGTCCTGTTCTTTAAACCTATTGATATCATTTATAAATGGTTGGCCTAATCCGCTGAGGATTGTATTGAACAGGATTACTAATAAGGCAATATTTCTTTTCATGTACCGCTTGGTTTAATTAAATTTGCTTGATTATAGGTAGATAGCAATTTCGTTTTTTCCCTCATTTAGTTGTTCCAAAAAGTTTGCTTTTGGAATTAGAGCACCACCTTCCCTGTATGGGTTCTCCTCTATTGAGAATGAAACTGGACGTCCATTTATAAGAATTGAATTTGGACCGTACTCCCTGCTCTTAACATGGTAAACAATTTCAACAGATTTGCCCATAAAGTTCATTCCTGCTGAAAAGCCGTTGAATGATTTAGGCAGCACTGGGTCAATGATTATGTTACCGTACTCAGCCCTTAAGCCTAACAATCGCGATATTACCAAGCCGATATAGATACCGGGTCCACTAGAGTAAACCCTCCAGCCTCCTCTAAGGGTTAGCTTACCCTCTTTCACTTGTTCATAGCGCTCATCGGCATCGTAGCGACTTTTGAATACCACATCGGAGCTGCTGTAGTAACAGTTTGATTGGCGAATATCGCCGCAGGGAACAATTTCCCTGTAGTCTACTGGAATTGCTTGTCGTAGAGCTTTAATGAACGCTTCAGCCTTACCCATAATGGCCAGCGATTCGGCATAGCGAATGTGCTCATGCACGTACATTAGTCCAACCTCACGGCCAAAAAACGTGCTGCTCTCTGCCCTTTGGAAGATTTTTTGGATACCACCCTGATACTTTAAAGGACGATTCATTAACCTTGCACCATCGGGGCCCTTGAGGTGCTGCTCAACTAATACTTGATGATGCTGAGCCTGATCTTTAGTAAAAATTCCGCTAATGATTCCCCTATTCATAGGTAGAACGCTGTATTGTATTCGGGTTGTTTTATCGCTTGGATGTAGAAGAACAGAAATTGTATTATCCTTTTCAACCAGACCGTAGCCCGCAACAATTCCATCTTTTATTAGATGGTTGTTAAAGTCGGTTTTTATCCTACCGCAGATTTCTTTAAGCTCGGTTGCCTTTGTCTGATCACCAACCAGCTCATAAACCTTTTGATACTGGCTAAAAGCTTGATAGCTCATTTCAACTGTCCAGCTTGAAATCATTCTTTGGGCAAGCTCTTCGTTAACTGGTTGGAGGGAATCGTTCCAATCGCCACCACCAAATGGCACCAGAGACGTTCCGGGGATAAAGGAGCCCACAATCATTTTAATAAGCCTGTCGACGTGCTCACTTAACGGCGTTTTTTCAACTTCCAACGATGGTTTCTCTGAGTAGTAGGGTATTACCTCATCGAGGATTTTTATGTCGCCAGTTATCTTGATATAATTGCTTAGCGCGATGATACACCAGTAAATAATGTCGCCGTGGGCTTCATGGGCTCGTATGCTTTTGTAGCTATCGAACATCCACCACTGTGGCCAACCACCATCAGGGTTCTGGTTTGAGAAGATGACACGAAGAACCTGCTTGACCTCTTCGTACTTTTCCAAATTTAAAAGCAGGTCTATTGGACCCTGCGACACATCGCGCGTGCCCCAAGCAGCTCCCCCAAACTGCTCAAGCCCGTAGGGAGTAAGGTAGTGAGTTAGGGCGTTCATCCCGTACCAGGGAATTATCTCGTTAATGGCGGCAATATCTTTTTGCTTTCCAAGCAATGATAAATTCAAACTTAATTTTTGCCATTCTAATCTGGCATCATTGCAATCCTTAAGCCACTGATCATCTGTGTCTCTAATTTCAATGGGTTTTGATGCGGTACGCACCTCACCAAGAAAACTCATACAAAAAGTCGAAGTTTTTTTAACATCAAGAGCAAAGAAAGAGTTGGATATTTGATCATCCTCATAAATTTTAAATTCTGCGGTTGGATCTTGAACAATAATTCTGAATTGGGCATTGGGAAATTTACTCGCAATCAAACTTTCGGTCTTGGGTTTCACAATGAATTCCCTACCCGACAATCCAGTTGAAACTTGCCAACCATTGGCCTCATCGAAGTGATGAGTAATTAGTAAGTCAACTTTATCACCCTGAATAACCTTAAAATCGAGGTTAACTTGGGGTGCTGTTTTTGATGTCCATGAACGAACCTGAAATGTTTGACTTCCAAATTTGTAAATCCATCGACTATGGTTCAGCCCAATCTCATAGGCAGAGGGAACTCCAAGCAGATACGATTTACCATCAATCCTTACAAAAATCCGTTGACCCGTTTCGATTGCGGTATTGAACTGACTTGAACAAACAGAGAGAAGGATATTGAAGTTTGTGTTCCCTTGGGTTAAATGGGAGTTAAAAACTCCGTAGGCAAATGTATTGGTTGACATTATATTCTCATCGGGGACTAAACCGGTCTTTGCCTGCATAATATGACCGTGTGGCCTGTCAACCATCAACTCCTTTGCCTTTAGGACAATATGGTTTTTATCATCGCTAAAAAACGATAATGTTTGGTCTTTAATTACTTCGAGGTGGGCCCTTCCCTTGCCAAAAAAATGGGTTAACTCCTCATCGGTAAGATCATCGGCTAAAAGAATGGGGGAGGTGTTAAATATGTTTTTGGGTTGAAATTTACCGTCAGGATTAATAGAAGTTGTATTATCATCATCAAACTCCATCATTAAGCTTGGTAGTAACTTCAAGTCTTCCGAAGAGGTGGCTTTGGGATGATTGGCCAAATATTTGGCAAAAAACACTGTGCGATTTGTTTTACCGGGCTTGAGATTTATTGGTTGTGTTTGAAGTGCAATTATTGAAGATTCCCCAGCATACTCACCCCCAAGTATTTGGTTTGCTAATCCCTCAGGAATTCTCGTTGCGCGATATGTTTTGCCACAAAACTGCATTCCATCTGTACAAGCCGATACCGCCCCATCTTTACAAGCCACCATAAGCCAGGGGTGCCCATTCGACTCATTCATATTCTGACGACAACATACAACCTTTCCGTATTTATGGTCTTCAAGGATTAACCTTTCAATGTACTGACTAACATAGTACTCGTTAACCAACCCATCACTTTGGGTTTTGAGGCCAACATCTTGGACATAGAAAATATCAAGTTCCGCATTATTGCTTGATGTATTGGTAATTTCAACGCTCCACTGCCAGCTCAAACTTTTTGTTGATAGATGCAAAATACAGAGGTATTCAATGCCATTCCAGCTACCCTTTGCTATGAATTTATTCTTCACAAAGCCAAAAACACTGTTGCTTTCTGGTCCCGTTAGGGCAGTATATTCAAATGGTTTCCGCTTTTTTCGTAAGTAAATGTTTGCACCCGATTTGGAAAAAGGGGTGTTTTTTTTTAGGCTAATTCTTATTGGGTCAACCTCTATGGATCTAACCGCACCATTATTGAGAAAGTGAAAGTTGAGCCCGAGTGAATTTTTTATTTCCATCTAGCTAGCTAAATTTTATAGTTAGAAGAATCTCTTTGTTGTGTTTGTGGCTGTAGCCAAGGGCAATACGATCTTTTATAGCCATTAACTTAATGCTTTCTCCATCAATTGTTGCGCCCTTAACTTTGCCAACGTTGCTCCCTTCAAGCACTATTTCTCCAGCTAAATCGCGATCACCTTGAAGGGTGATTTTTATTTGATCATCCAACTTTTCGACCTCAAGGATATCGGATGTGCAGTGCAAAATATTAAGCCCCTTGGTTAATTCAAAACAAATTGGAGATAGCACAGCGTAAAGAGGTGGCCACAGCATTTCATCCTCAACAAAGGGAATTGAAATGGCTTCGCCATTGGCTGGGTGTGTATAGCTGATTTTGCCAAGCTGCTCCTCGTTGTAGTAGTTCGCAACAAAAAGTAACGCAGAAGCGTTGTCGGTAAACCGTTGCTTTACCGATATATTATCATTATTGGATGATGCTTGCCTTAATTTAGCTCCTGATTTTTGAAGAAAGGTTTCGTACACAGGTTTATGTCCTTCGGTATCGAAGCCAATCCAGGTGCCAAGATGAGTTATAGTGCCCTTTCCCAGCGATTTGCTAAATCCACAAGGCGTACCCTTTATGGTTCGGGCAATTATCTCGGCGCCTGCAAGCGATTTTTCAGAGTAAGTAATTTGCGGATTTGCGCACTTGATATCCTTCAAATGGTAAATATCTACCAAAGGCGAATCGATTATTTCACTGCCGACAGGGTGCACCGAAAGGGCATCGCGGATAATTGCGCAGGGCCTTTGCGACATTTCGCGGTCGGGTAGGTTAGGGAAGATAACAACATCCCCCCCTAACTCAGCCACCTCAACAATAACTTGTTGATCCCGAGCATTCATCTCATCGGTGCAGAAAGCCCATACCTGCTTGTATTTGGCAAGGTCTTTTGCCGATGATTTACTTAAGTCGGCCATATCGTAATCGATGTTCAATACTTGTAGCACCTTTAAAAGCCCATCGAAATATGCAGGCCGACGAATGGCAGCAGGAACAAATTGCAATCCACTTGCGCCCACCTCTGGCCTTTCCAATTCTGTGGCATAGTAAGGGGGATAGAAAAGCACACAGATTTCGGCCCTTCTCTTGGCGTTGAGGATTATATCTTCCGCATTGCCAATAATTTTGCTCATTTTCTTTACCAAAGGGTACGCACTACCCTTTTCTCCCTCTGCCGTTAGGGGTGTAAACCAGTAAAATGTATCGCCTGAGTAGCCTTTGCGACTTGGATTTTTCCCCTGCGAGAACATGTAGTAGTTCCACCCTGTAAGCCCGTTGGCAATGCTGGCCTTGTAGAATAGCTCCATCTCTCGGGGATTTGGTACTACGTGATATTCCCTAGATCCACATTGAAATTCGGCGGCAAAGATGGGCTTCTTGCCCTGCATTGCATAGGTAATGTCGTTTATTATCCGGTCGTCATGTAGGTTACGGTGCGACAGAAACTCTGGTATATGATCGATACCAAATATTATTTCGCTTTTATCTTGGTATAAATCCTCGTACATGGTGATGTTGAGGGGGAAGTCGTAGCCGTGCCCATAAATCCAGCCCGGAAGATTGTGATACAATGGAACAGTTACACCCCTGTCCCTGGCCATTTTGGTGAGCATCCTCAGGTATTCGCCGTAGTAGGTTCTCCAGAAGCAGTGCCACTCGTAATCGCGACTTCTATCGCCCTTTGAATCGAATGGCATGCTGCCATCAGGGGGTAGCTCCACATGATCAAAATGAGCGTAGCTTGTGCCCCATTGCTGGTTTAACTCATCAATAGAGGAAAACCTATTCCTAAGATATGACACAAACCTTGCCTTAACCTCCTGACTATAATCGGCCTGATGAGCAAGCCAGGAGAAAACACCAATCTCGTTGCAAATTTGTATCAGAATAACTGGGCCACCCTCAGAAATTTGATTTTTAGCAATGAGAGGCATTATTTG
The DNA here is from genome assembly GCA_034006965.1 of Tenuifilaceae bacterium. Lineage (GTDB taxonomy): Bacteria > Bacteroidota > Bacteroidia > Bacteroidales > Tenuifilaceae > Perlabentimonas. Next base: position 42,367 of record JAVERU010000001.1, on the reverse strand, counting down.
ATCGTACCAAAGGGCAACCTTCTCAATATAGATCGTGTGAAAGAGATTTACGCCATCGCTCATAACCACTTGGCCTTTGCTATTCCGCATCCTAACCTCATCGCCATGCTTTTCAATGAACCAATCGGGTAGACCAGCTCCACGGAACTCGGCCAGAATAAACGGGCCAGGCTTCAGTATGCAGGTAAGACCAAACGATTTACATTTTTCTATCCAGCCGTTTAGGTCACGCTCAGGACAAGATTTTCCATCAAAATCGAAAGTTCCCTCTACTGACTCGTGCCAAGCCCAGGGCACGTAGGTGCTAATGGTTTTTAATCCTGCCTCTTTGGCTGCCTGAAGATGCGTTTCCCAAAGCTCGCGCTTAATTCTGAAGTAGTGAATCTCCCCTGAGTTGAGAAACACCTTTTGGTTGTTGTGATAGAAATATTCCTCTTTTATGGTAAATGACATATTGATATTTTTTAATGGTTACCATCCCGTTCCTCATTCCTTAGCCTTATTAACTCCTTTATCTCGTGCGACCGTTGCTCTGTAAGCGAGTACTTTAAAACAAAGAAAATAGAAAGGATGCTTAGTAAAAGTGGTAGCCCAATTTCTACTATCCTCATCATTAGTAGAGTGTATGGTGTTTGCTTTTTTAAGGGAACAATTTTGCTTTCAATTTCAACAAGACTTGTGTCGATAATGCCCAAAGAATCAGATGGGTTAATTGTTGCAAGTTTACTATTTACCCATGTAATGTATTCAATAAGCTCATCGTAGTGCTCCCTGCTATTTTTTGTTTCGCCTGACTTTGTTTCTAAATGCATCCAGAGTTCAAAAGCATTTACCTTCGCTTTCTCTAGCTTTGTTTGAAGGGATAACGAAATTACATCGTTAGCCCAAGATTTAACTACTGACGAATCGGTTTCTGATTCTAAGCCTCTTAGTTGATTCTGAGCCTGCTCAAGTTCATTTACAATACCATTTATATTAGAAGCCGCCTTTGAGAGAATGTCTCTTTTCTGGTTTTGTAATTCGGTGGGATTTTTAACCGCTAGGTTTTCCCATCTAAGGGATTCTCTTTCAAGGTAGATCAAATAGTCTTTCGCCTCCTTTATTGCTTCAGAGTATTGCGCATTAGCTTGTTGGTTCAGCTGGTTATTGATAGCCGTTAACGAACCATCATCTTGCCATGCCTTTACCTTACTCCGCATCTCTCTTATGCTTCCCTGTAGGTCATCAACTTTCATAACTTGAGTTTGGTCAAACATGGTAAAAACAATAAGAGCTCCAGCTACAAAGCTGGCAAGCGCGGTTCCCATTTTTATGAACCACCAGAATACGGAGTAAAAGCTTCCTTCGGTGCGAGTTCCAGTGTTCAGATCATCCTCATCGCAAATATCGCCAACCATTGACGATCCAAGGGTAAAGAAGAATAGCATACCCGCAGAAAGTAGTATTGTTGGTATTACAATTAGGTATGGGTACGATGGATTATAGCAAACAATTTTTGAAAGTTGAGCAAGCGCCATGAGAAGGATGGCAAGAACAAGGGTTTTTCGTTTTCCTAGTTTTGGACTGATCCAGTTGAGAGGAAAAACTGCCAGCAGGCCGGTTACAGCCCAAACAGTACCGTTTATGCCAAGCAGGTATGCGCCAGCAACCTTATCGCCACCAAACACATAAAATATAGGGATGTAAGAACCAAGCAAGTTAACAAAGTTGAAACCCATGGCCAGCGTAAAGATGGTTAGGGTTAGCATGATAAAGTTCTTGTTGCTGAAGGTGTGTTTCATATCGCTCCAGAAGGGAGTCTTTTTTTGCTTAGCAACTCTCACGAATCCTGGCTCGCGGAGCTTGTATGTCCACCAAAAGGATAGTGGAATAAGGATGCCCGCAATCATTAATGAAACGTAACGCATTCCGTCGGCTTCGTTACCCCCAGGGCCTTTAAAAATCTCCATGCTGGCAAGGGCAAAAAGCCAGGGGGTGCTCATGGCAAATAGGTTACCCACAAAGCTCTTGGCACTGAATAAGCGCGTTCGCTCATGGTAATCGGTGGTCATCTCCATACCAAGCGCACCGTGAGGTATCTCAAATATGGTGCAAGCAGTGTAAAACAGAAGGAGAGTAAAAAGAATATATGAAAGCTGAAACCATTGGAAACCTGCTTCAGAGGGGAACCATAAACGAACCATATCGCCTTTTGGAATCCACCACATGGCAACAAAGAATACAGCCACAAGGATTCCTCCTATCAGCAGGAATGGGCGTCTTCGTCCCCAGCGGGTGCGAGTATTATCGGAAAGATGGCCTATTATTGGATCGGAAACTGCATCCCACAAACGAGGAATGATAAGGATTACTCCAAGCCAGAAAGCATTTAGCCCTAGGCTAATGTTGCCCATTAAGCCAACCAGTATTCCTGCAATGTTAAAGAGTGCAATGGGAATAATCCCTCCTGCACCATAGGCAATAAGTTGAGTTACTTGTATCTTATCCTCACGCTTTGTTTTATGTTGCGCGTCCAATTCCTGTGCTTTCATTGGAATTCAAAATTGGTTAATAGTATATCACCACATTTGCTGGAAACTCTCTCAGAGCAATTTCATTTTCAGTAAACTCCTTGCTTTCAACCCCATTTATTGTTACCCTCGTTGGTCGTTTTGAACCATTGAAGTTTTTGATTCTTATACCATTTTTGGGTAGATTAACATTGCCAAAAATGGTAAAGTGATACCTATTCTCTTCCCTGTGAATTGAGTATGAAATATCGCCATAGTAGGTAGGTAGATTTTCAATTGACATTCCCTCGGGGGCGTCAATCCAGTCTTGGTAGAGCGCCGCAGCCAGTACAAGGGTTTCATCGTACTCATTCTCATAAACAAACATTGATCGTATGGCATTAATAAAATCGCTACCCACCCACGTGTGGGGCATATCGCCAATAAAGCGGGGAATTCGGTAATCGTTCCAAACCACTTCGGCCCAATGGTTCCAACCTTGCGGACGGCGATCGTCAAGAAAAAACTCAACGAGTTCATGCGCCCTTTCGGGTTGATCGAGAAAGATAAATGAGCCAATTAGTCGAACTTCGTAGGGAGTGTAGTTTACCCACTCTCGTTGCCCGTCCCTTCTATCCTTAAAAAACTGGTAGTACTGGTTAAATGTGTTGTAAACCTGAGGCTTTGGCAGATTATTGTACTCGTTGCAGGGCGTAAGGGCAATGGTGGTTGAGGTGGCATCGAAATCGCCAAGTTCAACGCATCCTGGAATATAATCTATTCCCCTTGTTTTCATTGCCAGATGCAACGAGTTATATAAATTCACTCTGAATGTATCTCTTACTTCTGAGATTCTTTCGTAGGCCTTTTTATCACCAAGAATTTTTTGAATATCAGCGGCATCCTTCAAGCCCTTCATTATAAAAAAGTTATCCCAGTAGGAGTGCATTGGCTTCTCTGAGTAGCCCTCATGGCTAATGGATTCGGGAACAATTCCGTAGTAGGCTCTGATGCTGTCGTTTCCATACTTGAAATGGTCCGTTGAACGCTCTGCTATTAGTGACTCAATGTAGTCAACTGCCATTAGCACATTCTGGTTTTTTGTACGAAGAAAAGCCGTATCCCCAGTAAAGTTGAAGTACTCACGGATAAGGTAAATTAGCTGGCCGTGACTATCGTGCTCGGGAACAGGGTCGGGGCCTCTAAAATCGACCACGCAGGGCACCTTTCCGTTCTCGTACTGATGATCGGTATACCAATCGATAAAATCTCTTACCTCTTCCACAATACCCGATTTAAGCAAAGCCGATGAGGTTAGAGAACCATCGCGAATCCAGCTTCGTTCGTATGAACGCGAACCGGGTTGTATTCCAGCCTTGTCTCGGTTCACCAGAATGTAAAATAGGTTCGATTTATAGGTGTTAACAATCCTGTTGGCCGATTGGGGTAGGTTGAATTTAATGTGGTTAACTTTCTCTGTCCAAAACTCATTTGTATTGTTAAACTCCTTAGCTATATGAATGTTGGTAATATCATCTGCAACAGAATAGGTTTCGTAGAATGGAACCACAACAAAAAATTTTGTTGTCTCTCCCGGATTGAGGCTAATGGAGTACTTAATCACTCCGTTTGCCAATCCATTTAAATCATTAGCCGATGGGGTATGGGTAAGCAACCCTTTACGAATAAGGTCTACAGGGTTGCCCGTATCAAATGTGTTCGCAGTGAATGATTGGTAAGGTTTTAACGATATGACCACTTTTTTATCTACTGCTATTTTTCTTTTGGGCTCAATTTCACTTACGGAATTTATTTTTCCGGCTCCTCCCGCAAGGTTTAAAAACTGATAGTATGGGTTAACCTGATAGGGCCTAATGAGTAGGTAGAAATCAAATGCTTGTATCTGATTGGAATTGTTTTCAAAATAGTAGCCAATGTTTAGCTGTGAATTAACGTTGGCCTCTCCGCTTGCCGATATTCCTGTAGTAAAGGTTAAATCATCGGCTTGCCAGGTAACCGAAGGGGTAAACCCTAGCTCTTTAGTCTCCTTAGGAAAACTCATCGATTGCGATGATTCTACATTATGCCAATTGTAAACCTTACCATCCTTACTAATTAGGGGTTCAATGGAGAATAGGGCCTTGTCAACCTCAACCATTCCATCCTCATTAATCATGGCCTCCTTCGTATCGTTGTTAACCCCGGTAACTGTCCAGTACGATGCCTGCTCAAGGAAATATCGAGGATAATCGCCAATGGGGGAGTTCTTGGCGGTGTAAATTAGGAAGTCGTTTTGCGACAGAGAGCTGGTAATATCCAATATTTTTACCTCATTAATACCAAATGCTTTTTGGTTGCTCCCTTCTAAAAGTACAATCTTTAGATACCTAGCATCCGCCTCTTGCAGCCTGATAAAGCTAACTTCACTAAGGTTCGATCGAACGGAGTATACCCTTTCCCATGTTTTGCTATCGTTTGAAAGCAGAATATCGAATTTATTTGCCCTATGATTTTTGAGCCAGCTAATTTGTAGGCCACCGAACTCCCTGCGCATGGTAAAATCAAAAATAATATTCTGATTCTTAGTCCCCTTGCTTATCCATGGGGTGTCATCGGACCCGTCAACCATAAAATTGGCAGATTTGCCTTTTTTTTCTGATGATGCTTTCACTTGTGGGAGCGGGTACGATTCGGGCTCGGGCGCTAAAGGTTCAAATCTCAAGTCGTCAATCCAAAGGGTGCCCTTTCCCCCAACAAAGGATGCAACGGTAAGCTCAATTCTGTCGATTCGTTTCAGCTCTCTATCCTCAGTTGGCCCCCAGGCAAAGTCAATGTGTCTTTTCTTGATGCTAATTTTTGTCCATTCGGTTGGGAAGTCATAGTTACGATTATTTACCCACCAAACATTGTCGCCGGAGCTATCAATAAACTTTATTTCAAAATTGTTTGAGGGTGACTCAGCCTTAAGCCAAAAGGTGAACTCATAGTTTTCGGGTAAATCAATTGGGAACCACTTTTGAATTCCACCGTAACCCGTCCCCTTGGTGAAATCGTATTCGAAACGGATGGCATTACCTACCAGCCCCTTCTCAACCGACAAGTTTACATCCACCCCATCAGATTCAATAAACTCCCAACCATTTTTGCTCTCGAAGGCATCGAGTAATAAGCTTTGAGAGTAGATGCTTGAAGCTGAGAAAAGAATGATACTTATGGTTGATAATATTTTGGTTTGGGAAATGTTCATTTTGATAATTTTTTATTATTACTCTTAATTACCAGCATTTTAAGTTCATAATGGTTTTTCAATTATTACCTCATCCATTGAGGCGAGGTAATCTTTGGCATGTTTGGGAATAATCCCAGGAAGCAATGCGTATCTTAAGAAATTATGATTGAACTGCATTAATGTTGTTTAGTTAACACAATCAGGCTTCGAATCCGCCTGCCTGCAATGAGCCTGTCGAAGGGTCGAAGGGTGAAGCCTTGAATTATCGTATAAGGAATATCTTTATCTCAACGACATGGATTTCACTGTATATATTCATACCCAAGCTTATTTAATCCCTTTTGGATAATTGGGTCCTGCATTACGTAGTTCCAAACAAGCCCGGTTCTAAAGTTTTCAATCATGATTAGCATTGGGCCTTGAGCAATACCCACAAAATCATCGTTTACCCAATTGGCGGTGTGGTTAAAGGCATCGTAAAAGCCGTACTTTCCCCAAATTCTATTTCCATTCCGCTCAATCATCGATTCTATGGTTGGTAATACTATCTCGGGTGCAAAGGGCAACGACGCCAGCGGACCGTAGGGAGCGATTGTTCCATCGTCGAAATAGTTGTAATCGGGGCCACTTGCTCCTCTTCCAGCATAGCCTAAAAAAACTTTATCATCAAAGTTGTGTGTATCCGTTGGCCCATCGCTGGCTGTAATACCCCAGCAAAGGGAGTCGTAGCCTACCCAGCCGTGGGGGTTATCGATGGCATACTGACGCTGAACATAGGTTGCCCGACGCGAGTTCTCGAAGTAGTCAATCCCTTTCTTCTTCATATATTCATCAGCTAATCCACGAAAATCGATGAATGCATGGGAAAATTGATGACCGAAAAGCGGAGGGAATGCTGCGTGCGAAAGCCCCTCGTAAGGGGTATTCCATTTGTAGGTGCTAAGCCAGGCATTGTAGCTTCGCTCCACGTTATCCATTCCTGAGCCTGCAGCCAGAATGTAAAGGAACAGCGCCTCGTTGTAGCCGCTCCAACCCATATGGTGTTGCCCCGATTCGGGGTACCAACCCATCGAAATGGTGTGAGCATAATCACCCCCTGCTGGCATCTGCATGAAATTCCAATCAACTCGCTCTGTAAGCAGGGTTGCTAATGACCTAATCTGCTTTTCAGTGGCATTATTCTGATTGTAATAATTTCTTGCAAAGATTACCCCCATTAAAAGGAGACCTGTATCAATCGATGAAAGTTCACAATCCCACTCCCTAGTACCCGAATCCATTTTATGAAAGTGGTAGTAAAAGCCTTTATATCCCGCAGCATTGGTGTCGGCACTTTGTGTGGAGTTGGCATAAAACTTTAACATGTTGAGGGTAATCTGTGCGGCTTGCTCGCGAGGCATCCAGTTTCTCTCAACCCCAATGGCAAAGCTTGGCAGCCCAAAGCCAGAGGCGGCAATGCTCGATGGAGCCCAGTGTGCAGCTCGGTCTTTCACAATTCCCCACTCGGGATGGTGCTCATTCACAAAGAAAAGGAAGGTTTTCTGCTGTATAGAATCTAGCATTTCTTCATATTCTTTAGTAAGTTGAAAATCAATCTTTCCTTGCGATTTGAACGTTTGTTTTTGTGGCTCACTGCAAGCTGTAATTGCCAAAACAATTACCACAATAAAGTAAGAAATTCTCATGGCATATGTAGTCTAATCATTATTCAAATTTTTGGGTATGTAGGTTTTGCAAAGGCTTTGGTTAGAATGAAAAACCAAGCTTAACTAGTCCATCCTGTACACTCTCGTTGAGCATAAATGTTTCCCATAGCAACCCCGTTCTATAGTTTTCAATCATACAAACAATTGGCCCTTGGTCAATGGCTAGGTATGATGATGCGAACCAAATTGATGAAAGATTAAAAGCATCGAAAAAACCGTACTCACCCCATAGCCTATCGCCCAAAACGTAGTAGAAGAACCTAAGCGCTGCAAGGCTTTCCTCTGGGGTGTAGGCAATAGAAGAAATGGCTGCGGTTGGGGCAATTACTCCCCTATCGTTGGTGGGGGAGCTAGCGGTGTATCCATTTTGAATATCGCTTGCGGTTAAGCCCCAACATTCTGCTGAGTAGCCATAATATTTATTTGGGTTTGCTATGCAGTAGGCTCTATTTATCAATGAGTGGGCAACATTTTGCTCCCAGTAGTTGGCGTACAGATCGCTAAGATTTCTTGGATCAAGACCCAGAAAAGAGTAATGCGAGAAGAATAGTGGCCCGCCATAATCGTGGCCAAGGGGTAGTTGAATGTTGTAAAAGGTTTTGTTATTTACCATTGGGTAAGCTCCATTCCTTGCCCATCCCTCATCGTATACTTCTTTGGTAATTGGGTAGGTTGGTGAACCAGCGGCCAAAACGTAAACGACAAGTGCCTCGTCCCACCCCCTAATTTGGTGGTTCATTTCCCAGCCGTAGTTGGGCGACCAGTGCCAGTAAAGGGTGTTTTGATGGTCTCTTCGGTACCAGCTCCACTCCACACCCTCGTATAGCTCCTGAATGGCTTCGCACATTGCTTGTTCCTCGGCACTACCATTTTTAAAGTACTCCTTAGCCGTGAGCAAACCTTGCATTAGGAAAGCTGTTTCAACCAAATCGCCACCGTTATCCTTGGCGCTAAAAGGAATGGCTTTGCCAGTGCTTCCATTAAGCCAATGTGAGAATGCCCCGTGAAACCTATCGGTTTCGGGATTGCTTAAAAAGTTCACAATGGTGTTTAGCCTTTCAAAACCCTGCTCACGAGTAATAAAATCTCTTTCAATGCCAACCAGAATGGCCATCATACCAAAACCGCTTCCACCCGAGGTAACCACCTCACCTGACCCGAGTCTCTCCCTTATTAAACCCGATACAGGGTGAGCATAATCCCAAAAGTATTTGAAGGTTTGCTGTTGGATAAGGGTGAGCAACTCCTCATCGGGAATAATTGGAAATTTGGGTGTGCTATCGATTTGGGTTTTGAAGGTAATAGAGTAGCGTTCGGTAAAATTGCCACCCAGGTTAACTCCAGGTTCAAAAAACAATCGATATGTTGCAAGTGGATTTAGTTGATCCACAGGCTCTATATATAGATACTTGCTTGAATTGTCAAATTTATGTGTGTAGTTTGTACCTACACCTCCAGCTATGAAGAGCCTGGAGTTATCCCACTCGGTGGTATCAACTTTATCGTTGAACGTTATTGTTATTAGCTGTTTTTGATAATCAACATTGTAAATTGTACTGTTATTCCTCGCGTAGATGCTGTTTACGTAAACAGAATCCACCGCTAAGTCCTTAGGCGTATTGTCAGCGGAATTTTCATCCTTACAGGCCAATGAGATAAATGTAAGGGTAAGTAATATTATGGTTAAGACCTTCATTATTTAAGATTGGGGTTAAACAATGGGTGAAGGATTAGTAGCCCCTTCACCCATTGATTATTTTGAGTAGCTATTCAATTTGAGAAACCTCTGCATCGTATAGCGCTTTAACCTCTACGCCTGTAAGGGCTTTGTCGTATACACGGAGCTCATCTAGGTTACCCATAAACCAGCCCATCCAAGCATCGTCAGCTGTTCCTTCAGATTTTGTACGCCAAGCACCGATGTTGATTACATCGGCATCAACGAAAGCCAAAGGACCTAACGCAGGACCATCAGGGCCAGCTTTTCTGTTTTCAACGCCTTCATTAGTATCAACCCTAACGCCATCCTTGTATATCATATACTTTGAAGTGGCAGCGTCATACTGAATAACAAGGTGCATCCACATATTTACCTGGAAAACACTGTTAGAGTAGCTAATATGCTGACCTGACCATTCGGCACCATCCTTATAGAAAAAAGCTTTTAGCATTAAAGAATCGGCTGTTGCATCCAAACGGTTCAAAGCAAACTTAAGGTTACCCCAAAATAAATCAGTTGATTTGCCAATCTCAAAAACTGTTGGTTCAGGATCCCCTGTAACTAGGGGTGATTTAAACCACATTGCCAACGTAAATGAGGTGAGAGATTTTAGCTTGCTATTTGTGGGTAGGTCATAAAGCAAGTGAACTTCATTTCCCCCTTGGTAAGCTTGGCCACGACGACCAGCAACATATGTTACATTGGGCGACATGGTAGGAGAAAGAGAAGAAATTTGCTCAGTAGCATTTCCATCAAACGGAAAGTACGCAACTAAATTTGCAGTAGCAATGGTACTTGGATCAGTTTTCCCATCGTTTGGATCGGGGTCATCATCTTCACATGAAGTCATTAGCAAAGATGTCATAAGCATTGCTCCAAAAAGTAATGCTCCAATAATTCTGAACTTGTTTTTCATAGTAATTAATTTTTAGTTAAACAAAGTGAAAGTGAATTGTTTGGGTTAGTTATATCCTTGATTTTGTGTCAAGTTCTGATTAAGTTGTAGCTGTGCTGCCGGGATGGGATACACCTCATGCTTGCCCACGGTAAAGCCTTTGTGAGCAAGGGCAGTTGGAGCTTGGCCGGTGCGGATAAGGTCAAAAAACCTGTCCTGCTCCATGGCCAGCTCGGCCCTGCGTTCGTCCCAAATATCTTGCAGGGTAACTCCTGTAATGGGGTCAAGACCAGCCCTTTCTCTTACCAAATTAACGGCCATATCGGCTGTTAGTCCGCTAGTTAATGGTACAGCAGCCCCATTAACCAATGCCTCGGCATGCATAAGCAGCACATCGGCATACCTTAGTATCCTAATGTTATGGTCAAAACCATAGCCATTGAAATTCCAGTTGTTATAGTATGATGGAGTGTAAACCTTGCCGTTATAAACGGGGTTTGTGCAGCTATTCGAAATGAAATCGCCCTCGGGGGTTGTTGTCCCTCTGTAGAGCAATGTGGTAAATGGCCGAATTACCTCGCCTCTCGCATCGAAAAAGTCGATTAGGTTTTGGCTTGGTGTGCAAAATCCCCAGCCCTGCATATTGCTTGGGGTGTTACCCCTTGGGCCCTGAACATAGGCGTATTCAAGGTAAGTGGTTGGCCCTGTGGTGTTGCCAAGTGTTGAGCTTTGAACTTCGAAAAGCGACTCGCGGCTGTTCTCACCATCAATGCTAAACACCTCCCTGAAGTCGTTAAGCAGATTAAACCTGCCCGATGCAATAATTCTGTCGGTGAGCGATGCAACCGAATCCCACTCAGCCTGATATAAATGGACCTTTGCTTTAATAGCCATGGCAGTGTATTTTGAAATTCGGCCACTCCATTCGCTTGAATAGAAATCCGGCAAAACGTTAATTGCCTCCTCAAGGTCTTTTTCAATAAACTCGTATAGTTGTTGTGTGGTTGCCTGTGAAACAGAGGCTAGCTGCTCCGATGTTAGGGTTGTGTCAATTATGGGTACTCGCCCAAAAACTCGGGTTAAGTTAAAATAGGCATAGGCCCTGATGGTTTTCACTTCACCCTGGCATTGGAGTGCATATTGCTTATCGGCAGCATTTAGAAGATTTTCAACAAAAAGGGGCATTTGATGAATAGCGAAGTTGGCCCCGCTAACAATATCGAAATAGCCATTCCATAAGTCGTTAATTAAGCTATTGGTTGCCTGGTAGGCTAGGTCGTCAATCTCCTTCATTGAGGGGTTGTCCTCAGGGGTACTTCCTTTATCGGCATTATCGGAGGCAATCTCAAAGGCCCCAATGTAAGGGAAAACATGAGCACCATACGACCGAAGCTTTGCATAGGAAGCACTAACTGGGAGAAATATATTCTCTGGTTTTGTATAGTCTATTCCGGTAGTAGGAATTGTTCCCTCTGGCCTTAGGTCGAGGAAATCTTCACAATTAGTGAATGCAAGAATAAGTAGTATGCTGAACATTAATTTTAAACTTTTCATGGCGAAGTTTTTTAAAAGTTAGCATTCAAACCAATGGTGTAAATTGCCTGCATGGGGTATATGGAGTTATCCACACCAGCGCTAATAGGGTTTCCTCCAATTTCAGGTGTAAACCCATTGTAGGTGAAAAAGGAGTAGGGTCTTTGGGCTGAAATGTAAAACCTCAGCATCTGAATGTTCTTAATCTTATTGGTGGTGTATCCTATCTGTATATTCTGAATCCTAATGAATGAACCATCCTCAACAAAGAAGTCGTTAGCCTGCTGAGTGAATGAGAAGTTGTAGGCCTGGGCGGAAGGATACTTATCGGATTTGTTCTCTGGGGTCCACCTGTTCTCTACGAAGTCTTGGTCGTAGTTACCATCGGCAAACACATCGCGAATCATCCTCTTGGCATTCAGTATTTTATTGCCAACTTGGCTGTAGAGGGAGAGGCTAAAGTCGAGCTCTTTGTAGTTCATCCCATAGTCAATGCCAGTAATTAACCAAGGGATTGCGCTCCCCAGGTACACTTTATCCTCATTATTAATGATATTATCACCGTTCTGATCCTTGTACTTGAAGAAACCCTTGTCTTTTATGGTCTGGCTAACAGGATCTTGCAATGCCTGACCTTCGCTGGCGTACACCCCCGCAATTTCGTATCCATAGAAGGAACCGATAGGATGCCCAACGGCTGTTCTTGTGGTGTAGTTGCCACGAACGTAGGCTCCAGGAATAAAATCGCGACCCTCAAGCTCAAGCACCCTATTGTGGACTGTAGTAGCATTGAAGCTAATGTTGTAGCGTAAATTATCGGTTATGTTGTCGCGCCAGTTGAGCATTAGCTCAATACCCATATTTAGCACCTTTCCGTTGTTAGCCAGAAGTTCAGCAACACCTCCGCCGGTGGCTATGGGGGCATAAAACACCACATTGTTGGTTACTCGGTGATATAAATCCAAATCGCCCGATAGCTTGGTGTTTTTTGCCACAAAATCAACCCCTAGGTTAAACTCGCTAACTACCTCCCAACGCAAAAAGTTTTGCAGAACGGTTTGGGCACCAACTCCATCAACCAGGGTATTGCCAAAAATTGCTGAACTACCTGGCCCTGTTTGTCCCAGGATAACAGCCGAGTTTGCGGGAACGTTATCGTTTCCGAGCAGCCCCCAGCTTCCCCTAAGCTTAAGATAGCTGAACCACTTCTGATCCTTCATGAAATCTTCTTGCGTTAAGTCCCATCCCAAACCAATGGAGGGGAAATAGCCCCATTTCTTTTGGTACTTTGAGCTACCATCGGCCCTGAAGGTTAGGGTGGCCATATACTTGCTGTTGTAGCTGTAGGTACCACGGGTAAAGAAAGAGACTCCATGGTATCTCGAACCACCGTCCCACGCATCCCTATTTCTGAATGATCCCGTTACGATGTATTTTGATTGATCATCAAACCCAGGAACGTTTAATGCAGACCCTGCAAGAAACTCGTATCGCTCAATTCGAGTAGACTGGCCAAGAAGTATTGAAAAGGAGTGAGCACCAGTTCTATTATTAAAGGTTAATAGATTGTCGAGTATTTGCTTTGATGCACTACCCGATGTTTTTGTAAGGCTTGAACTTCTTACCCCCTGAGAGCCCCCAACATTATACTCAGGGGTATAGTTGCGGGGTGTATAGTTAGTAATATCTTGATTGTATGCAGTTTTAAAGGTTAGCTTATCTTTTATTGGGTAAAACTCAGCGTATGCACTAAATACCAGCTTATTCCCCTTCTCATAGCTTTCGGGGTAGTAGGCTGCCGCAACTGGGTTACCATACTGGTTCCCATAGCCAAATGATTGAGGTGACCCAAATCTAACAGGATAGGCATCAACATTGTTGTCATCGTAAACCGGGTAAACCGGAGGATTAACAAAGGCACCAAAAAAAGCACCCTCGTTAGGATTATACTGGTTAGTTCTGGAAAGGATGTTGTTAAAACCAACCTTTAAGTACTTGTTAACATCCTGATCGAGTTTTACCCTTAGGTTAAACCTTTCGTATTGATTCTTTGAGTCCATTATGCCATTTTGGAATAGGTAGCTACCCCCAAACGAGTAGCTGTTGTTCTCATCAGAACCAGATATGTCAAAGCTATGATTGGTCATTGGGGCAATACGAACTAACTCCTGATACCAATCGGTGCTGGTTGGGTAGTCTGCTGGATCTCTAGGAACATAACCGGTGAGATTAGCATTAGCTTCGTTAAGAGCGGTAATATATTGCTCTTTTGTGGCTAGTTTCATTATGTTAACTGGTACTTGGTAGCCTAGGTATCCGCTATAGCTAACGTTGGGTTCACCACTTCTTCCCTTTTTGGTGGTAACCAGAATTACCCCGTTTGCGGCTCGCACCCCGTAAATTGCAGCAGCAGAAGCATCTTTTAAAACGGTTATGTCTTCAATGTCGGCAGAGCCTAAAAAATCAATATTATCAACAAACACTCCATCAACAACAAAAAGAGGGTTGGCGTAATCGCCAATGGAACCAATTCCCCTAACTTTAACCGACGGGCCCCGACCCGGGACTCCGCTGCTGATAACTTGAACACCAGCAGCCTTACCCTGTAAGGCCTGCATGGCATTGGAGGTTGACTGTTTTGCCAGGTCCTCTCCTCTAACCCGAACAATTGGTGCAGTTAAATCTCGTGCCCTTTGCGTTCCATATCCAACAACAATAACCTCATCTAAAAGAGCCGTTTCGTTTTCTAATACAACATTGATAACGGTTTTATCGCCAATAGCAATAGTTTGCGATACCATGCCCACCATTGAGAAGAATAGTTCTTCTTGAGCAGTTGCCTCAATGGCGTATTTACCATCAAGATCGGTAGAAGTTCCTCTAGTAGTCCCTTTAATAACTACCGCAACACCCGGAAGTGGATCGTTATTCTCATCAACTACAGTCCCTGTAACCCTAACTTGCGAGAAAGAAAAAAGTGATAGAAGGATTAGTAGCGGAATAAGAAGAGTTAGTTTATACTTCATATTGCTGGGATTATTTGTTAGTAATTAAAACGCCGCAAAAAATTTACATAAAGTTAATGTACTAGTAAATCAAAGTACAGAATCATAGGTTATTTCCATTTCACACGTTTGCGAAAACAATTTTATTGGACTAAAGAATAGTACAACATGCTATGATAATAGGCTGAATGACAGTGAGGAGAGAGTATAAAAAAGTACTTTTTAAGAGCGGGTTTAAAGAATAAAATGATTATCCGTTTTGATACCTAAAGCCTTTACGTCATTGCGAACCCCGAAGTGCTCAACGAAGTCAAACCCTCGTGTTTTGAGGGTTGAAGCAATCTATAAATTCCTGTTAATTAAAGGATTGCTTCACAAAGGACGTTCGCAATGAGGTGTCATTTTAATCAACTCATTTGTCTCAGGCATTATAGCCGGATAATCAAAGAATAATTTTAATGCAATAGCAAGATGGCATTAGTTGTTTAAATAGAATTAGCAATAAAAACAGGTAAGGTTGAAAAGCATAGCGGATTACCTTGATCTTATTCCTTTCCGTTTGACGTTTCTGAAAAGTTTTCTCTCATTAAGTATTCGGTGAGATTCACATCATGCTTTAGGTTCATTTTCTTCCTAAGCCTATAGCGGCTAATCTCCACGGCTCTAGTAGAGTTGTTAAGTAAACGGGCAATTTCTTTTGTTGTAAAGTTCATCCGTAGGTATGAACACAGCCTTAAATCGTTAGGGGTAAGATTGGGAAATTGCTCCTTCAACTTCTTAAAGAAACCCTGTTGTGAGAGCTTAAGGCTATTCATGGCATTTTTCCAATCCTCTGTTTGCGTGTCAAGCCCCTCGGTAATGATTTTTTCCATATTCCTCAGGTTCTTGATTGGGTACTTTGAGGAGTTCTCCTTAATGGCATTCACCTCGTTTTGAAGTTCAGTTAGAATTTCGTTCTTGCTGATAAGGTACCTTATAGTTAGCATTAGCTCGTAGCTCTTAGTATCGAGTTCCCTCTCTAACGAGCGTTGCCTTAGCTCCATCTCCAATACCTCTTTCTGGCGATTGAGCTTAAACCTAAAATAACGAACCAACAACCATACAGCTAGGGCTATGATTAAAGAATAGATGACTAGAGCGAAATGAGAATAATACCAGGGTTTTTCAACTTGGAATTGAATTGTATCAGTTGATCCATCTGAAGCTTGAATTTCTAAAGTGTACAACCCATACTTAAGGCCTGAGTATGTGAAGCTACTATTGCTGGTGTTTTGCCATGAACTGTCAAGCTCCTTGATACGGTAATTGAATGATTTTGAGGGTTGATCGAATGCATAGGGGGCAATAAAACTAATTGTTACATTATTCATATTCCATTTAGTTTTTACCTTCTCCATTTGGTTGAAATAAACCCTTTCGCTATCAATACTCCCATAGAATACAACCTTCTCTACTCTCAATCTTGATTCCTGAGGCTTCAATTGGCTTAATGAAAGATTAAAAGCATCAAAGCCATGGTGGGTAGGTATCAGAACTGTTTTACTGTCTAAACTAACCAGCTGAATTCCTCGTTGGGGCAAGCTAATGTTGCTTAGCTGTATTTCATACTTTTTAATTGCAGAAAAATCGAGCCCAATTTCAAATAAGGCAATTCTGTCCTCTTTAATAAACCAATACTCATTTTTTTGGGAATGGTGAATATGGCTAGAAGATTTGAATGCTTCAATATCATCACTTAATGGCTCAAGTGTAACAATTTCATTTCGAACATAATCGTAGGTGTAAATGTTGTTTGATGTTGTGAAAACAACCCTGTTGTTTACTTTAAAAACTTTAATGTTCTGTGTTTTACCATCGATATTGTTAAAATATTCAACCTTGTTAGCAGCTAGTGCATCGTCTGAGACCTCAATTTTATATACCCCTTTTTGATGATGTGCAACCCACAAATACCCTAGGTAGTCAACCTCAAGGAAGCGTGATGGCTCATTAAAATTTTCAAGTTTTGTTTTAAACTGCAAATCACCAGAAGACGATTTCTCCAAAACTATTATGCCAGTATAGGTTCCACCAACAATGTAATTGCCCAAGGGGGTATAAGCCCAGCCACCAGTAATACTTGATATTTGGACAAATTCATTTGGGGTGGCAACATAGGTTCCATTGTTATGGCCACAAATAATTTGGTTGCCATATTCTCGTAAATACCAAACCTGTCCCTGACTTCCCTGAATAATTCTGAGGTTTTGAAAATGGGGGAATGCCCCTTTTTTAACAATATCGGCAACGAAAAGTCCATGGTTAGTACCTATGTAAAGTAGTGAGTCTTTAGCTAACAGGGCATAAATGGTACCAAAAGATCCGTTTCTGCTTTCATAGTGAGTCAAGGGGTTCTGTAGGTTGATGTAGTTTACCCCCTCATCAAGACCCACCCATAGGCCAGCATCTTTATCCTGAAAGAAAGACAGTACGGTATTGTTTTTTAACCCGTTGTGAGTATTATAACTTCTTTGAATCTCCCCTTTTTTATTGGTAATTATAACACCATTAAGTATGCTTCCAAAGGCGAAGATTGAATCGTTTAGTTGCTTAGCCGTATTGCAAACGTAGTCCATAAGAAAATCTGATGCTTCAGACTTGTAAAAGCTAAAACTTTGACCATTAAAAACATAAAGGCCATAGTTATCAGTACATACTAACCACTTGCCATTCTCGAAGGGAACTATTGCGTGAACCTTCTTGTTGTTAAACAATTCGCTACCGTGAATCTTAGTAAATTCTTTGTTCTCAAACCAATACAATCCGTCCTCAATAATCTGAGCAATAAAACGATTGCCTATTTGATGCAAGAATAACATCGATTGAGGTGATTTAACCTTCTCAATGGTTTCGTAATTATAAATATAAATTGATGTAAACGACTGGAAAAAGACTAGGCCATTAGATTGGTAAATTTTCCAAATCTCATCGTTTTTCTCTACTTGTGTTTGGTTTGTTAAGGATTGGTACACAAGTTCACCCCTTGAATTGTAATTCCATACACCAAACTCCTCGAAACTACCTGTAAAAATGTTACTGTTTTCATCAATTAATACAGACCTTACTGGGATTCCTTCGCTTAGGGTATGTTTTATCCATTTTATACCGTTGTACTCAATAAGCCCCTCAGAGTTAGCGAGGTAAACAATGCCAGTTTTAGGATCTTGCGAAATACCCCAAGTTTGGTTATGTAGGTCGAAGTTGTTAATCAGGTAGGGAACGAGCTCGTTCTTTTGACCAAAGGAAGGATTACCAAGAATTAGAAAGCCTAGGTAGAGAAGCGAGTATAATGTAGTAAAATATCTGCCTTTTTGAAACATAAAAGGGATTTTCTTTTTCAGTATGCCCATTAAAAATACAATCTAATTTTTAAATAAGGTAGATTTTAGCCTTTAAAATATAATCAAAGGCCAATATCGGTTAGTTAAGGTACTAGTTATCTTCAAATGACTACTTATGCTATCCACCCTTTGTCTCCCTTTGTGCATTCCTCGTGGGCCACTTCGGTAAACTCAGCGCATCGATTTGTGTAAGCACTTGAACGGTAATGCAAAGCGCAAAAAGACTTGTGCTAAGCTCATCTAAGTAAGGCTCAAAGCTTGCTTGCAGGCAGGAACACAAAGACCTATATTTATTAGTTAGGTAAAAGCACTAGCTAAACGACATTGAATCAATAGCTAAAAGTTGCAACTTAAACATTCTAGAGGAATTAATTTGAAATTCAATTTATTATTTGAGGGCTAAATCCTCACCATCTCCCTCTTCCGCAAGGTAAATCGGGCTATCTCCTTAAAGCCAAGGGCCTTTATCTCGGCAATGGCATCATCGAAGAACTGGCCAACATTTTGCTCCACATGGGCATCGGAGCCTAGGGTTATAGGTACTTTGTAGTGCGCTAAACGCTCAAGGAATTGTACCGAGGGGTAAAACTCGTTGCAGGGCTTAATGCGGCCGCTGGTGTTGATCTCCACCACCACATCGGCCTTTTTAAAGGTTTGGGCAGCCTCATCGTAAAGCACATCAAGCGGGAAGGTGGGGTAGTAGGCAAACTTCTTTGCCAGATCGCAATGACCAATAATATCGAATAGCTTCGATTTGGCCGATTGCTGAACGGCTTTAAAGTACTGGCGGTAAAACCGGTTAATATCCATGGTGTCGTACTCCTCGATATCTGTATCAAAATTCCATCCATCGATAAAATGAACGGAACCTATTGCATAATCGATGGGAAGATAGGAGAGTACTTCCTGTATTTGCCTCTCCATACCAAAGAAATAGTCCATCTCCACCCCAAACTTGACAGTTACCCCCTGCGTATCGCTAGCTTGCACATCCTTAACCCGGGCAATCATCTCATCGATACGTTCAATGGGCAGCGCCCAGCCAATGGACTTTAGGCTGATGTGATCGGAAAACCCAATCTCCTTAATCCCCCTAAAGGCTGCCGATGCCACCATTTGCTCGTGGGCGTCGCGACCATCGGAGAGGTAGGTGTGCATATGGTAATCGAGTAGCATTGGCCTAAGAGTTGTTGTTTCTTTTATCAACAGCTAGATAGCCTTAAAGTTAAACAAATCTGTGGAAATAAAATAGGTTTATGCAATGCGAATTGGCAGGCGAAGTGAAAGCATTGTGCGATAGGATGTGGCGTGATTTGTCAGGGCTAAAGCCCTTTGGGCTGTGGTTGTGTTGCCCCACCCTGAAGGAGGGGGCTATTGATGGCTTTATCGTTGTATTGTCCTTCGATCTAGAGGATGGGGTTATTAAGGGTTTTAATTGCTTAGTCCACCTTAAAAGGACGGGGTTACTAATGGTTTTCTTGTTGTGTTGTTCTCCGCCCTAGAGGACATAGGAATTATTAGCCTTATCGCTGTATTGCTTTCCGCTCAATAGGACGGGGTTAAAATATTTGTCGTTGCTTTGTTACTGCCCTGAATGACGGGGACTGCTCATTTTTCTTTCGTTGCTTTGTTCCTGCTCTAAAAAACGGGAGAATAATTGGTCCTTTCGTTTTGTTATTTGCAGTTTTATTGTGCACGATTATTTCTTTGGTTCTAGTTCTTTGTTTCGGTTGTTATATGAAATGTAATAGACATTCGTTTACTGTGGTTGTCTGCTAACCCCGTCCTTCAGGGCGGGGCAGGGGCTTCTTTTCGTATTTGGGCTTTAGCCCTGAATATTGTAGCCATATCTAGCTAGAAATTTATTGTATTCCTCAGCAAAGCCAATTTCTCGGTGATGCTCATCTTGGTTTATGATGTATTGCCGAACTTTATCCAATTGCGATTCACTTACCGAGGCTGCAAAATAATCATCGGCCCATTCAAATTTGTAGCTACTCAACTTTTGTTTGTTCATCCAAAACGATGATTCTCCCTTGATTAGGTTCAACGCTTTCGATAAGGCCATATCAGCATTTAGCCCAAACAAGCAGTGAACATGCTCTGGTTGTGAATTAATCGTATCGATGAAAATCCCTTTCTGTTTGGCATTTTCAACAATATGCGCCAGTAATGTTGGGCGGATATCCTTTGTTATTAATGCTTGGTTTCTTTTTGTTCCCCAAACGGCGTGTATAATAACTTTCACGTACGACATGGTGATGTTGGTTTTGTCAGGGCTAAAGCCCTTATATTCTTCTGGTTGCTTTGCCCCCGCCCTAAAGGACGGGGTTACTAATGTTTTTTGTTGTGTTGCCCTTCGCCCTAAAGGACGGGGTTAGTAATGTTTTTTGGATACGAAGATTGTGTATTAATTCAGATTGCTAATCATAAAGTTAAGTAAATCTATGGAAATAAAATAGGTTTATGCAATATGAATTAGCACGTGGGGATTATAGATTTGCGTTAGGGCGTTGCGTGCTTTTGTCAGGGCTAAAGCCCTTTGGGCTGTGGTTGTGTTGCCCCACCCTGAAGGAGGGGTTATTGATGGTTTAATCGTTGTGTTGTTCTCCGCCCCGAAGGACTATGATTTTGTTTTGTGGAAGTGATGATTGTGAATTCATTATGATTGCTACTCATAAAGCGAAGTAAATCTCTGTAAATAAGATAAAAAAACGCCCGGGAAAATTGCTTGGGCGTTTTACAATGTAAGCATCAATTGCTAAAACCCATTCAGCTCCATGGTAACCGTTGGGATAAGCAGCAAAAACCCGAGGATAATTACGGTGAGAATTAGTGGCCAAACCCACTTTACCCACTTATGGTATGGAATACGGGCAACGCCCAAAACGGCAATTAGCACGCCCGAAGTAGGGGTAATCATGTTGGTGAATCCATCGCCAAACTGAAAAGCCATGACGGTTGCCTGCCTTGATATGCCAATTAAATCGCTAAACGGCGCCATGATGGGCATGGTGATGGCTGCCTTTGCCGATCCCGAAGGGATTACCACGTTGATGATGGTTTGGATAACGTACATAACGCCCACTGAGGCCACGTTGCCAAAATTACCCATTGCCTTGGATAGACCGTAGAGGATGGAGTCAATAATCCCGCCATCCTCAAGAACCACAATAATACCTCCAGCCAAGCCCACTATCACTGCTGCAGATAGAATATCTTTTACCCCCTCGAGGAAAAGTTTGGCTATATCATCGGCCGATTTGTTTATGGCCATGCCGCTGGCAATACCCATAGCCAAAAATAGCGTGGCAATCTCCATCACGTACCAGCCATAACCCATCACACCAACAATTAGGAAGATAATGGTGTAGGCAAGCAGTAGAAGGATAAAGAAATGAACCGATTTGCGTAACGATAGGTAACCCAATACCGCAAATAGCACCGTTACAATGGGGATTATAACCAGCGATGTGGATGAGTTCCCAACGCTTAGGGTTGTTGTTGGGTATAGCACTGAGAAAATGGTGAGTGCCACCAGTATGGCACCATAAACAAACCAGGCAATTCGGGGTGTGTAATAGGTGATGGTTTCGGTATCATGCTCTTCGCGTTTTCTCCAGTATTCATCTTCGGCATACACGGGGGAGAGCTTGGGGTTTTTCCTGATTTTATGTGCATACCTTAGCACAATGATGATACCCACAACATTTATAATTATCCAGCTAAAAAAACGATACTCGATCCCTGAAAACAAAGGGATGTCGGCTAATCCCTGCGCAATGCCAATGGTAAATGGGTTAAGGATTGCTCCGGCAAAGCCCAGATGGGCAGCAATATAAACCATACAAACTCCAATGATGGAGTCGTACCCCATGGAGATGGCCAGCGGAACAAGTATAATGGCGAAGGCAATGGTCTCTTCGCTCATTCCAAAAATTGCCCCAAAGATGCTAAACATGAGCATTACCAGCACAATGACAATATTATCGACTCCCAGCGAGCGAACCAATCGGTTATGTTCCAGTTTTTTTGTGAATTTTAGAAATGCCATAATACCAATGTCAATGGCCTTGCTCTGGTTCATAATCCAGAATGCACCCCCAATCATCAGAATAAAAATGATGATATTGCTTTGCTTAACAAATCCCTTGAATAGCGCTGAGAATACTTGCCAGGTTTGGGTTTGTGGCTCAAAATTGGCTTGGTGCTCATCGGGGAGGTTTTGGTGATAATGGAAAACCATCTCCTTGTGTATTTCTCCATCCACCTCTCGCTCCACCTCAATGTATTTTCCTGCGGGGATAAACCAGGTTAAAACGGCTGCAATAACAATAATGGCAAAAACGATGACGTAGGTGTGCGGTACTTTCTTTAGCATTGTATTAGGAAGTTGGTTGGGGTTAGCTATTGAACTGCAAATGTATCTCCAGGAAGGTAAATATCCAAAATTATGTTTTTTCCACCCAGCTTATTATTTGCAATTCGCTTGCTTCTTTTTGGATTTCTGTAAACCAGAACCTGTGATTCACCCACAACCTCAGCATTATTCCCTCGCACAAGTATTGCTGTTGACTCGTCTATGCCAATACAGGCATACTCTGGGTATTCAAGTACAGCCGTTAGTAATCGATTGTGTCTGCTCCGCCAAACAAAATGCTGATCAATTATGGCGTTAGTAATCAGACCTAAACCTTCCGAGAGTTCTAGGTTTTCCGATTCGATAACAGGGAATGTTGATCGGTAGCCAGGGTATCTTAGCTCATTTCCTGTTATCATTAGCTGGCTCATTACTGCTGCCCCAGCGCTAGTGCCTGCAATAATTGCCCCTTCATTGTAGGCGTAGTGTATTGCATCGAAAATCGGTGAGTCTTTCACAATTTCCATGAATTTGCTCTGGTTGCCTCCGCTAATGTATATTAGCGATGCTTTTTTTAAGGAGTCAATCCACTCTTGCTTGGGTAGCATGTCGTTTGTGAAATTGAATCCTACGATATTCATGAGCCCTTGGTTGTAGAACTGCTCAGATGACCATATGATAGCTGAATCGGGGCTACCACTTGACATTGGGAGAACCACAGCGTATCCGCCATCACGGAGTTTTGCCTCATCCACCAATCGGGATATCATACTGGCTGGTCGGCTTCCCCCTCCAATAATGAATAATGCACCCTTACTCTTTTGCTTATCCTCATTTTTCTCTTCATGAAAAGAGCAGGCGGTAACTGCCAATGTTGCAACAATGGCTGTTATAATTAATCTTGTCATAATTCAATTTTTATTTGTTTAAAAACTAGGCACTTATAAGCTTAGTGACGGGGGGACTATTTTTCGTATGTGCCTTTTTTTAGGATCTGTTTCTTATTTACCATTACTTCTCCCATTGCCATATAATACTCAATGCCAAATTTTTTGTTTATTAGCACAATATCTGCGTCCTTGCCCTGAGTAATTCCTCCTTTGCGCTTAATTTTTAGGATGTTGGCCACATTGCTCGTTACTGTTTGTAGGGCTATCTCAAGATCAAGCCCCTCGTTAACAACTGCATCTACTAGCTCGCTGTAAAGGGTTTTCATTGCTCCTGTTTCTAGTTTTACCAGATTACCATTCTCATCGAAATGGGGCAATGATCCACAGGCATCGCTACTCATGGTAATATGATTTATGGGGACACCCGCTTTCAGCAGTTCAACGATAGCAACCGATGGTTTGATCTCGAACTCAGCAAATACAGGGTAAGAGCTGGTTGTCAGATCAACATAACCCGATTTTCCGTATTCTTTGGTATCCTCAAAGATGTAGCTATTCCTATTGCAATGCGTTGGTAAGAATTGCTTTAGCTTAAGCTCGCTATGCTCAACAATATCGTAAAGGGGTTTAAAAGGATTTTGAGCATCGCCCATATGAATGTTAACTATCCCCGCTTTTCCTCCCAGCATTGCACCAACTCGGGTATGAGCTACTAGGTGGATTAAATCGTTTAGATTGAATCCCGAGGAACGATGATCGGAAAGTGCGATCTCTCCAGTTCCAATGACCTCTTCAATTAAAGCCAGGTCCTTCCCTACATCACCAAGGATAGTGGGCGTAGGTACTTGGTAAGCTCCTGTATACATCCAAGCGCTAACCCCTTCAGCTCTTAGCGCTTTAACCCTCATTAGAACCGATTCTAAATTTCTGGTCATCCCATCGGTTCCTAAACAGCCTACCACAGTTGTTACTCCGGCTGTTAGCATTTGGCTAAGTTGCATTTCGGGTGTTCGTGTTGCGGGGCCTCCCTCACCGCCTGCACCGGCAATGTGCACATGCGAGTCGATTAGCCCAGGAATGGCAATTAGCCCTGAGGCATCAATTATATGAGCATTCCAACTAGAGGGAACGTCGATGTTCTTTGAAATCTGCGCAACCTCCGATCCGGCAATTAGGATATCGCACTTCCCCATTTTATGGGGGCTATATAGTTCTGCGTTTTTTATTATGGTTATGCTCATCTTTTACTGGTTATTAGGTGACCACTTCGAGTACATCAACTAAACAATAAGCAATACGAGGTATACACCACTTGCCCTTAACAAGATGTACACTTTTTTACGATCCCACAAACGATTTTATCTATGAGAGTAAGGGCAAGTAGACTTTAATGCGTACTAAATATAAACGTTATAATGATGAAAGATTTTTTACCATCGAAATGGATGTGTCTACTTGCCCTGTTTTCATTTTGCGCAATCAATCTTTATGCCTCTGAGAACAAGGGAAGCCTACTTATTATTGGTGGAGGAAGCGAGAATATTACATCAACCACATCGTGGAACTACGAGGCTTTTTGCTGGGCGGTTAACCAAAGTGCCAATAAAAAGGTGGCAATTATACATTATGCAACAACCACTTCATCAGCCTTCGAAAATTATTTTAAAACATACTGTGGTGCCTCAGAGGTAAAGAGTTTTGTGGTCAATAGCATTGGTGCAAATGATGCTTCCTTAATGGATGAAATAAGTGGTTATGATATGTTCTACTTTAGGGGAGGCGATCAATGGGAGTATTACAATCAGTGGAAGGGGCAATTAATGGAAGAGGTTATCCACAGCAAGTTCAACAGCGGTGGAGTAATTTGTGGGACCTCTGCCGGACTGGCTATTTTGTCGGGAACAACCTTTGTTGCTGAGCATGGCGAGTCCTATTCAAATGGTGCGGTTAAGAATACAAATCTGATCACCATTACCCTGCGTGATGATTTTTTGAGAATGATGCCTGGCTTCGTTTTTGATTCGCATTACACCAACCGTGGTCGATTAGGTCGATTAGCGGCTTTTATGGCTCACTGGAAAAAGAACAAGAACGAAAGTTTGGTAGGCATTGGTGTTGATGA
Source organism: Tenuifilaceae bacterium (assembly GCA_034006965.1). Taxonomy (GTDB): domain Bacteria; phylum Bacteroidota; class Bacteroidia; order Bacteroidales; family Tenuifilaceae; genus Perlabentimonas. The sequence continues at coordinate 17,038 of JAVERU010000001.1, read as the reverse complement.
GATTACAGCCCTAGCTATTAATCCTGATGGAAGGGCTACAGCGTATGGTGCAGGAATCGTAAGCATAGTAAGGGAGCGTAGCGGTATTGCCTATTCGCCAAGCACTGCATTGGCAGTTGATTCTCTTGAGATTACTCAGCTTTCACACGGAAGGAGTATTAACCTAAATACCTTTGTGGTTGATGCGTTTGGCTCTGCTGTTGAGCCTAGTAGCACAATTGAAACCACTCCCTCAAAAATTTATATCAGCGGGGGCGATAGGTTGAACACAACCAACGAAAGTTTGCTTGAGCAATTTGCTGCTGAGGTGAATCGCCAAGAGGAAATCATTGTGCTAACCGGACAAGACCAAAGCCTTGCTCTAGAATATAAAGCCAAGCTAAACGGATTTGGTGCATCCAATGTTCATGTATATGAAGCTACGGGTGAAACCTCAACCAGTTCGGAGCTGGCCAGCCTAATTCGCTCTGCCCAAAAATTTCTTTTTGTTGGCAATAATACCAACAACCTTATTACCCTTTTTTACAATTCGGGAGGCGTCGCAGCAAATGCGCTGAAGGAAGCCTTTGTAAGCAGAGCCTTATACCTTGCGTTTATTGGCGATAACGCACGTTTCTGCGGGCAGGTGGTTGTGGATAATTATATTAATGCTAGTGCCAATGCCACCATAAGCAACGGATTCGGCCTTATAAAAACGGCAACCATTATTCCCAAAACATTTGAGCGGCCCCAAAGCGGAGCCGTAACAACATACTGGCATGGAACAAATGCTGCTATTCCCTACGCAATGGTTAGCCAAGGTGTAAAGAACGGTATTTGGTTGAATGATGATAACTACATTCTGTTCAAGGGAAAGGATAACAAGGCTATGTTTACTGTCTATGGAGCATCACCAGTATTTGTACAAACATTGCATGGTACAAGAGGGGAGATAGTGTCGCAAACATACAGCGGAACGGGTAACCCTGATACAAAGGCGGCCTTTGATTTTATGTACCTATCATTTTTGAATGAGGGGCAGGAGTATATGCTGGCCGATTTTGAATCGGCCGCAACCGGCATTGATGAGGAATTGGAAATGCCAAGTATTAGAATGTTTCCTAACCCAACTTCGGATCAGCTAAATATCAGCTCAAATGTAAAGCTAATTGGAGTTAGAGTGTATAATATGATTGGCGTTAGGGTGTATTCCAGTGTGCTTAACGAGAAGGAATTGTCAATTGATATTAGTAGCCTTAACTTTCCAAAAGGGATCTATTTGGTTGAGGCTTATGCCCTCAATAATATGGTGGTAACCAAAAGAATAGTTGTAAATTAATAGTTGCGGAGCAAATGAAGTTTCCCCACGCCATCACAATTATCCTTTCCATAATGGTTCTGTTTATTGCGCTTACTTGGATTATACCTGCGGGTGAGTATGATTACAAAGAGCAGAATGGACGCGAAGTAGTTATTCCCGAAAGCTACCATAGGGTAGAGCCGAACCCACAGGGCATATTCGATTTTCTTACCGCACCCATTAAAGGTTTTGTAAGTGCAGCCCAAATTATTGGCTTTTGCCTATTGGTTGGCGGCGCATTTGGTATACTTAACAGGACAGGTGCAATAAATGCTGGTTTAAGCAACTTAATTATCTACAGCAGTAAAAACCGGAGTTCAAAACGATGGGTACTTGCAATGCTTATGGTTGTTTTTTCGGTTTGCGGAGCAACTTTTGGGATGAGTGAGTCGGTCCTTGTTTTTATTCTTATTACAGTGCCCTTGGCGTTAGCCTTAGGCTACGACTCAATTGTGGGTATTTCTGTATCTTTTTTGGCTGCGGGTGTTGGGTTTGCTGGTGCAATAACCAACCCCTTTACCATAGGTATAGCGCAGGGTATTGCAGAGATTCCCCTTTTTAGCGGATGGGAGTATCGTTTGCTCATTTGGTTTATTCTAACATCTGTGGCCGTGATCTATGTCCTTCGATACGCAAGTCGTATTGAGAAATCACCAAGCTTGAGTCCCGTTTTTAGTGTCGATCAGAAGCGAAAATCTCAGGATGAATCGGTTGATAGTGATATGTCGTTTGGCTACAAACGAAAAGCCATAGTAATCCTTCTGTTCCTATCCTTAGGTATGATTGTTTATGGATCTCGCAAATTGGGCTGGTACATTAATGAGATTTCTGCCCTGTTCATTGCTTTGGGTATAGCTAGCGCATTGATTTACCGATTGGCAATGCCAGAAGCTATTAAGGCATTTGTGGGAGGGGCTAAAGATATGCTGATGGCTGGGCTAATAATTGGTTTGGCAAAGGGATTACTTATTATTGCTACCGATGGAAAGATTATTGGCACTATGCTTAACGCAATGGTTTCTGTTACCGATAATTTTGGCAAGGTGCTTTCTGTTCAGCTGATGTTTATCTTTCAAGGAGTACTTAACTTTTTTATACCATCGGGTTCAGGGCAGGCAGCTTTAACTATGCCCATTATGGCCCCGCTAAGCGATTTAATTGCCGTTACCCGCCAAACGGCAGTTTTGTGCTTTCAAATGGGCGATGGGCTCAATAATATGATTGTGCCAACAAGTGGCGTAACCATGGGGGTTTTATCAATGACAAATATTCCGTATAGCAAGTGGTTTAAATGGCTCTTGCCGCTAATCTTAATTCTTTTTGCCTTGGCCTTGCTTTTACTTATTCCCCCAGTTTTGCTTTTTGAGTATAGCTAGCAGGAAGGTAACTTTCAATTGAAATTATATTGAGTTAGCTTATGAGTCTATATATCTACCAAAAAGGTTTATAGGTAATGGCGTTTAAGTTGCACCTTGATAGTGCTGTATGTCAATATTATAGGTTTTATCGTATGGCAATTTCACTTGCACATATCGTTTTCCTTATCATACTCGGCTACTTAACATGTTAAAAGCATTGCTGTACTTATGTGTTTTTAGATGTGATACCTAAATGCCTATACCTAAAGGTTTAAATGCATATCTTGCTGTAAATGTTTGTGTAAACAATTATCCTTATCTAACATCCTAAACAAATTTGCTTGAAATTGTAGGATCACTCTAAACGTCGGAAAACACATATCGAATTAATTGCTTGTGGTTATTCCACCTAGTACAGACGAACAAAAAGGGCTCTCATGTCGAGAGCCCTTTTTGTTTAAGAAGGTTCTGTGTGTTAATTTACAAGAAGTTTGGTAACATTAGTTTTACCATCAACACGTGTTCGTACAAGGTATATTCCTTTCTTGAATTCTGTGGCATTAAGTCTAATTAGGCTCTCTCCTTGACCTACTTCAGCATTTGTAGAAAATATTTGCCTACCAATTAGATCAAAAACCTCAACATTGGCAGTAGTGTACTTCTCCGAGTATACAGCAATGTTAAACATACTAGATGTTGGGTTGGGGTATACCTTTACATTTAAGCGTGTTTCGACAGGTTGATTTACGCCGGTGGCAGCACCCTCAATAACTTTAATGTCATCAATGGCAAGGTAGGAACCACCCCCATCTCCGGTAATCAACACGAAGGCAATCCATACCGATTGGTTGGTGTAACCCTGATCTTTCAGGTTGATGGATCGATTCGAAATACCATCCCCAGGATTTCCAACGGCAGCAGACCAACTCTCGTCATTCACCGTTAGGAGAACTGTACCATTCTCCTCGAAATAGCTTACGGTTGGGGCTAATGCATCGCTCGCTGGTGCAGCAATAACTCTGTAGGAGTCAGGAAAGTTACCTGATGAAGTTAGCGACATGGCTTTCCACGATAGAGTGCTGTTTGCCCCAATTGTTATGGCTGGCAAGATAAGCCAGTCGTCTGCTCTTCCGTCTGCAGGCATATTGCTGTAGTATGAGCAAGCAATAGCAATATGGGTGCCAGCAAACTCAGGCCTGCCAGTTACTCCCACAGTCCAAGCGCTATCGGCAAATGCTGCATCACCCTCCGATGCAGGAGTATAGCCATCATTGTTTATAAGGGTAAACTCTTCGGGGATTACCCTTGGAATACCCTCAAAGTACTCTTGGAATAGAACGGTCTCGCTTGTTTCTGCCACGGTAACAACATACTCTTTGGTTGACTCATCCTCGGCGGTAACGGTATAGGTAACAGCACTGGTGAAGTTTTGTGCCACACCACTGGCGGGCGATACGCTTGCAAATGGCGATACGCTAATGGTTGGAACAAGTGCGGTTGCATTTGTTCCCGTGGGAACATTAAGTAGAATTGTTCCTTGGGCATCGTCAATATCGCCATAAACCTCTGGCTCTAAATCTTCGAGTACAAATGAAAGTATTTGCTTAGCCGAGCTGGCAGGGTTTTTACTAACGGTTACAACCCAGTCTTGTGTTGGCTCACCTCCATCGGCGGCAAGTGTGTAGGTTACTGGGCTACTGAAATCGTTTGGCGTAGTTCCGCTTTCCTGATCGGTCTCGCCAACCTTGGCTGTTGCACCTTCGGTTAAGGTGTAGGTTGCCACAAGGTTGGTAACATCGGTTGCAAAGGGAACGGCCAATGATACGGTATGAGCTGTTTTGTCGATGGTGCCATTAACCGCAGGGCTTAAACCCTCGAAAGCATAGGTTAGAAACTCTGGTAGATTTGATGGGGGAGCCCACTCCTCAAAGCTCCAGTTGGGGAGCAAATTAGTGTCTCCTCCTCCAAGGGTAAAGCTGCCATTATCAATGTAAAAGGTCCCTGCACCATCCCAGCTGGCTGATACGTCGTAAATACGGAGAATCACATAGGCTTTAACAGCATTCTCGGGAGTAGTGCCCGAAAGGGTGTACTTAACAAAATCTGCATTATCCTCGGTATATTCCGAAGAGGTTTCGTTAATTGTGCTTTCGTCGGCATTAATAAATACAATCCTTTGGTTAACTTCTGCCCCAGGATCGTTGTCAAGGATATCAAGGGAAAAATCGAAAGCTGTTGATCCGGTTACATCAAAAGTATCGCTTACAAAGTAGGGAGTACCTGTTTCGGTAAAGGTAATCTTGGCTGCCACATAACCGTGCGACACAATTTCTAACTCTGGAACAACAACCATAGGTTCAAAATCAGGTGGGGAATCCTCCCACCAGTCAACAAGGGTTGATCCCTCAGGGATAACAGGGGTAGGCCATTCTTCAAATCCTGGGTTGGCAATAAGATTACTACCACCATTCTCGGTGTAAATAGCATTGTCGATATTAAAAGATGCTGAGCCTTCCCATGCATCAGCAACATCAACCACTCTAATTACAAGGTATGCTTTAACTGCATTGGCTGGGGAAGTTCCTGTAAGGGTCAATGTTTGCCAAGTCTCGTTGTCAACCGTGTAGTCAGTGGTTTCGTGGGGTGAGGATTCGTCGTCTAGGACAAAGTATAGCCGGACATTATATTCCCCACCTGCGTCATTATCCAAAAAGTCAATGGAAAAATTGTAGGTGGTGTTTGCAGTGATATTAAACTCATCGCTAACAAACCAAGGGGTTCCCGTTTCAGTAAAGGTAATTTTTGCTGATTTTGAGCCCTCAGAAAAATTATCAAAATCGGGAACTACAACCATTGGTTCAAAGGTCGAGGGTGAATCTTCATACCAATTAAGGGGTTGCGCATTCAGGCTAATGCTGAAGATCGCGAGAAGTGAAATGAGTAAAATTTTTGGTTTCATAAGCAGGTCGATTTAAGTTAATAATGGTATTCCTCTGCTTACTAATACATATATGGTGATGCTAACCCTTAATTGTGCCAAAGATTTTTAACAAAAAAGTTAAAAAGGAGATTTTTGATTAAGGGGTTAAAGGGTAATTGGAGTATTAAGTACTAAAAGCCAAATTCAAATTGCTATAACAAAACTGAATACCCCATGAAAAAACACCTTTTACTTATTCTACTATTCTGCTCATCAGCCATTCTTGCTCAGGCCCAGAACCAGTTAACGGGTCAGGTTAAGGATGCCGTTACTGGTGAAGGCCTACCCGGCGCCACGGTTGTTGTTAAGGGGACTTCAATAGGAACTTCAACCGATATTGATGGCAATTTCTCCATCGTTTCGCAATCAGATAATGATATTCTGGTCTTTCGCTTTGTAGGTTACGAATCTGCGGAAGTTCCTGTTAAGGGGAAATCCGTGATTAACATCTCGCTAAACCCAGAGATGTTAACCCTTGACGAGATTATTGTAACCGCAATTGGTATTAAATCGGAAAAGAAATCGATTGGTTATGCTGCACAGGATGTTAAGGGCGATGAGCTAACAAGCGTTCAGCAGTCGAACATTGTGAACTCGCTAAGTGGTAAAGTTGCAGGTGTTGAGGTGGTAAGCTCATCGGGAACTCCGGGCGCATCGGCCAATATTGTGATTAGAGGAAGGAGCTCCCTGTCGAGCAACAACTCACCGCTTTTTGTTATTGATGGCGTGCCCATGAGCAACGAGTACTCCGGATCCTATTATGTCGATCACTCTAACCGAGCCATTGATGTGAATTCAAACGACGTAGAGTCGGTAACTGTTTTAAAAGGTGGTGCGGCAACAGCTCTATACGGCATCAGGGCAGCCAACGGTGCTATACTTATTACAACCAAGTCGGGCAAAGGAGCAGGTGATTTTCGTAGGAACATCACCTTCAAATCTACTCTCGGTTTCGATCAGGTAAACAAGCTGCCCGAGAAGCAGTACCTCTATGCTCAGGGGAGTAATGGGGTGTATTCCAGTAGCGCAAACACCAGCTGGGGGCCACCCATTGAGACTCTGCGATACGATGGTGCAACCGACTACCTTCTGGATAAGAATGGTCGAATAGTCCCAATGGACCATCCAACAGCAACCGAAATGAGAGTTGTTCCCTACGATAATGTCAACGATTTTTTCCAAACGGCATTAAAAAGCGATACCTACCTTAGCATGAGTGGCGGAACGGCAAAAGGGAATTACTTCACTTCAGTTGGCTACCTTAATCAATCGGGCATTGTTCCTAATAGCGAGTTTTCTAAGGCTTCCTTTAGATTGACAGGAGATATTGGCCTTACAGACAATCTGAAAGTTTCAGGAACAGCTTCGTACACAAATTCAGGAGGTACCTTTATGCAGAGAGGGAGCAACCTTTCGGCCGTTATGGTGGGGTTAATGCGCCTTACACCAACATTTGATATCACCAATGGAACCGATGATCCGGTTAACGATGAGTCTGCATATATGTTACCCGATGGAACCCAACGTAACTACTATCCAAACTACGACAATCCCTACTGGTCAATCAATAAAAACAAGGCAACATCCGAGGTTAATCGCCTAATTGGGAATACGCAGGTTGATTACAAGATTCTTCCCTGGATGACTGCTATGTACAGGGTGGGGATCGATTTCTATACCGATATTCGGAATAATTATCTTGATAACAACTCTAGCGACACTGACAATGGGTACATCGATATAAGCAACTATCAGTTTAGGAGCGTTAACTCCGACTTTGTGATTTCGGCTGAGAGGAACCTTAGTGAGAACCTCAAGCTAAGCGTGATAGGTGGGCATAACTACTATACTTACGATACCTACAATATTTATCAACGAGGAGAACTGTTTATTCTGCCCGACTTTTACGATGTATCCAACACGGCAGAAACTTCGGGCGATGATACCAAAACGAAGTACAAGATTGTGGGTGCGTATTACGACCTTAAGCTTGCCTTTAAGAACTACCTTTTCCTGAATACCACCGGAAGAAACGATTGGTCATCAACTCTTCCGGCCGAAAAGAACTCATTCTTTTATCCATCGGTAAACCTAAGCTTTATCTTTTCCGATGCTTTTGGGTTAAACGATAAGCTGCCCTTTTTCGATTACGGAAAAATTAGAGCATCATGGGCACAGGTAGGGAATGATGCTGGCCTTTACGCCCTGAATGATTACTACAGTGCCATTGATGGTGGACTGCAAGGGCAGGTTACTTATGCAACCAGAACTAGCATTGGGAATAAAAACATTCGACCAGAAAAAACGCTATCTACTGAGGTAGGGGTAGACCTGAGATTTTTTAAAAACCGTATAGGTGTCGACTTTGCTTACTACACATCTAAAAGCGATGGGCAAATAATCTCGGTGCCCATTCCATACTCAACAGGTTTTGCCAGTATGACGCTGAACTCTGGTGTTGTAAGTAACAATGGTGTCGAGATTCAACTTTTTGGCTCACCGGTAAAGGGGAAAGATTTTGGTTGGGATGTTCATTTAAACTTTGCCAAAAACAATAACATGGTGGAGGAGCTGCCCGAGGGCATTCCTCTAATTGAATTTGCAACCACGGGGTTAAGTAGCACCCGTTCGGTAGGTATTGAGGGACAACCTTTTGGTGTGCTATACGGAGGAAGATACCTTCGTAACGAGAATGGTGATATTCTGGTGGGTGACGATGGCTACCCGCTAATTGACCCAGTTGCAGGAGTGGTTGGTAATCCAAACCCCGACTTCATAATTGGGCTCCGCAACTCCTTTAATTTTAAGGGAATAGTTCTGTCTGCACTGTTAGATGTTAGGCAAGGTGGCGATATTTACAATGGAACCCGTGGCGTTATGACATCGCTTGGAACGCATAAGAATACCGAGAACCGCGAGGAGGATTTTATTTTCGAAGGCATTAACGTTAACACGGGTGAACCCAATACCGTTGTGGTAAAAAGAGATAGGGATTACTACAGTAGGCAGGGTGGCCTGGCTGGCCTGTCGGAGGCATACATTGAGGATGGCTCATGGATTCGCCTGCGTGAAGTGTCGCTTAGCTACTCTGTCCCTAAAAAATTATTGGGCAAGCTGCCTATTTCTGCTTTAAACCTTGGCGTTAACGCTCGAAACCTATTCCTTTTTACAGAATATCAGGGCATTGATCCCGAAACCAATCTGTCGGGAGCATCCAATAGCCTGGGGCGCGACTACTTTAATATGCCCAGCACCAAGAGTATTGAGTTTAGCGTGCAAATTACCTACTAAAAAAATTGTACAGTTATGAAGATAATGACAAAGCCCATATCAATTGTATTGCTCGTTATGCAATTGGTCATTCTGAGCGGATGCGATTTGGAAGAGGCCAATGTAAACCCCAATGATGTGACCAGCGTGCCGGCCAACGTGCTGCTTCCATTTAACCAGGAAAGAACTGCTCGCCTTATGGCCGGGACCACACAGGTGATGGCTGGTATTTTTATGCAGTACTATAGGGGAGTAGAGAACCACCCATTGCCAATTCAAACTTATCGTGTAGATGAGGCGCTTTATACTGAGTGGAATTTTCAGGATTACTACAATGGCCCTATGGTCAATTTGGCCCACATGATTGAAATAGCCGAAACTGATGGCAATATGCCACACTATGTGGGTATTGGGAAAACCCTTTTGGCGCTTTGCTATGGTAACGTTACCTCTCTTTGGGGTGATGTGCCTTTTACTGAGGCTCTAAAAGGATCCGAGTTCCCTAATCCTAAGTACGACTCTCAGGAGACTATATACGAAAACATTCAGCTACTACTCGATGAGGCAATAGCAGCGCTAGAGAAACCAAACTTAGGGCTTACCCCTAGTTCCGATGACCTGATTTTTGGTGGCAATACGAATAGCTGGTTGCAGGTGGCCTACTCCCTGAAGGCTCGATACTACATGCACCTCACAAAAAGAGTCGATGATCTTTCATACAATCCAGCCCAAAAGGCCTTGGAAGCCTTGGATGGTGCAATCATATCAAGTGATTTTGATCTTGAGTATCAGTATGGTTTCTCTGTGGCCGAGCAGAACCCCTTTTACTCTTTTTGCCGCTTGGACTATATAGTCCCCAATACTAGCTTCACCAATATGCTTCTGGCAATGGGCGATCCACGACGATCATATTTGTACCGGATGGTTTACGGCGTGGGAAGCTTAAGCAATTCGTACTTTACTTCTCCCGAATCATCAGTACTTATGATCACCCATCATGAGGTTAAGTTCATTGAGGCTGAGGCAAGACTGAGACTAGATGTTAACGATCCCTTGGCTCAGGACGCACTGCAGGATGCTGTAAGGGCCAACATCCAAAAGTTATCAAGAGGTGAGGTTAACGACGCCACCATTGAGCAATATATTACAAATAACGCAACTTTAACAGGCGATTTTAATGCAGATCTAGAAACCATTATGAAGCAAAAGTACATCGCTATGTTTGCAAGCATTGAGTCGTGGACCGATTATCGCAGAACAGGATACCCTAACCTCACGCCCAACGAAGGAGGAGATCATAATCAGAACCCCGGAGGCTATATTCCCCGCCGCTTACCCTATTGCCAAACCGAGAGGTTATACAATCCCAATGTACCAAGCCCTCTTCCAAATCTTCAGGATAGGTTTTGGTGGGATCAGGAATAGAATGGTTGAAGTAGAGTTGAGCAAAAGGCTGGTGGGTATTCATCAGCCTTTTTTATTTCGAGGCGAAACACGTGATGTTGTGCCAATTAGTTTATTAGGCTGTTTGCGTTTAATTCCGATAGGGGAATTGGGAAGTAGTATTTAGTAACGGGTATTCCTAGAATCTCGGCAGCCCTACCTGTTCTAATCAGGTCGAACCATCGATGCCCCTCAAAGGCAAACTCATGTCTTCGTTCCAATTCAATGATTTGCAAAAGTTCGCTATACGAGTCGCTTTGGATGCTATCCAAGCCGGCTCTGTTTCGTATGGTATTAATATCGTTACGAATTGAAACAATATCTCCTTCTGCAAGGGCTTTAGCCTCTGCTCTTAGCAAGTAGAGCTCTGCTAAACGGAATATATGAATGTTATCGTCTCCACCCGAGATATTTTCGTACTTGTTACAGTAGTAGGGAGACCCCAGAAAAAGATTTAATCTGTAATCGTTGGGTTCAAAAGATTCAATCAGATCTTGTGCAGGAGCAATTTCGTATCGACCTTTTAAACTCGTTGGGTAGCAATATTCAGCCAGTCTATTCCGATCGCTTGATAGCTTAGTAAATCTCAGCTCAAATATTGATTCTGGGCCGCCTTCTGTAGTGAATATTTTCTCGTAGTTTTCTAGCAACCTCCTGTCGCTGGCAATCACGGTGTCGGCATAGCTAATTGCGGTTTCATAATCACCCATGAATAGATATACTTTAGCCAGCAATGTTTTTACAGCCAAGTCGGTAGCATAGTGCGGGTTGGTTTGGCTAATCACATTATTAGCACTCTTCAGATCCAAAATTATTTGGGTAAAAACTTCATTTTGACTCGACTTGGCCATATCCAGGTTGTTGGCATTGAAGCTGGGTTCAAGTCTCAACGGAATATCCTTGAAAAGCTGGGTAAGGTTGTAGTAACTCAGCGCTCTTATAAATAGCAGTTCGGCCATGTACTCGGTCCGTCTCTCTTCATCAATATTTAGCTCTGTGTTGGTCAGGTGATACAGTACAGTGTTACACCTGTTAATCGCTATGTATGGCCCCGACCAAATTCGATCGAGGTATATGTTGTCGGCCAAAACATTATAGCTGTTGAGTTGCGAAAACTCAAGAATGGTTCCGCCGTTATATGCGTTATCGCTTCCAATCTCATTAAATATAATCAGTCCTCTTCCGTAGTAATTCTCCGATTGTAGAGCATCGTAACAACCTCTAATGGCCGCCGCAACATCGGACTCACTTGTGATTGCTTGCTCCTCGGGGATAGAGTCGTTTGGGTCGATATAGAGAATTTCATGGCATGCCGTAAAGGCGACTAATGCTACCACTAATATTAATGCTCGTTTCATAAACTTCTGCAATTAAAAGGTAACGGTTAATCCGAGCGAAAATATCCTAGCCGACGGGTAGGTAAAGAACTCGACTCCCGATCGAATGGCATCAACTCCTGCGTAGTTAACCTCAGGATCCATTCCAGAGAATCTAGTCCAGGTAAATAGATTTTGTCCCTGAATGTAAATATGGAATTTCGATACCTTAGCCTTTTGTGGCGACTTCTCATCAAAGCTATAGGCTAACTTCAGCGATTTTAATCTGATGTAGGAGCCATCCTCAACGAATCGAGAGGAGATACGATTGTTCTCGTTGGGGTCAATGTTAGTTGCTCTAGGAATGCTGGTAATATCACCGGGTTGTTGCCAACGATTGAGCACAGCAACTGATTGGTTGTTGGCCTTCATCGTTTCAATGTATCTTCGGGTGCCGTTAAATATTTGATTTCCGTATGAGAATTGCAGAAACAAGTTAAGCGTGAGGTTTTTGTACCCTAATTCGCTTGACAGCCCCCCATCGAAAAGTGCGTGTGGCGATCCAATTTTTTGCCGATCATTCACATCAATTATGCCGTCATCATTGCTATCATCGAAGACAAGATCCCCTGTGGCTGGATCTACACCTAATGACTTGTAACCGTAGAATATTCCAAGGGGTTCTCCCACCTCTATTCGCTGAGAACCTCTACCAATATTATCGATTGGCTGGTTGTTATACAGCGCTGTAACCTTATTCCTATTGGCCGAAAGGTTTAGCGAGGATTCCCAGTTTATAATATCAGAGGTATAATTATACGAAACCTGCAGCTCCACGCCCTTGTTCTCCAATTTACCAATATTTGTTATCACTCCGCTAAAGCCAGAGGATGGTGGGGTGGGCTTGTTTAGCAGCAGATCCTCAGTTTTTTTATGATAAAAATCGAGGGTAATATGTAACCTGTGGTTAAATGCAGAGGCATCAACACCAACATTGGCCTGCTTTGTGGTTTCCCACTTAAGCTGTGGATTTGAAATGTTTGCGGGGTAAATAGCTGGCCACTCATCGTACTGGGCAGTGCTAAATCTGTTGATATACAGGAAATCGGGTATTTGGTCGTTCCCTGTAACGCCATAGCTGCCACGAAGCTTCAATTCATTAAACAGGCTAGAGCTGAAAAAATCTTCCTCAGAGATTCGCCACATCAAATCACCCGAAGGGAAAAGTCCAAACTTATTCTTATCGCTAAAGCGCGATGATCCGTCGTATCGGGCATTAAGCGTTGCCATATACCTGTTGTTGATGTTGTAACGGGCTCTCCCGAAGTACGATACTATTGCCGATTCGTCGAAAAATGCATCTGCCGATATTTTTTCGGCAGAGCTGATAATGTACTCCAGCATATCGCTGGCAAAAAGCTCGCCCCTAAGGTATGTTGAGCTGCGCTGCTCCTTTTCAAACTCGTATCCTAAAAGCATATCAATAGCTTGTCCATGGCTAAAGCGTTGCTTGTAGCTAAGTATGTTGCTAAGGAAACTTTTGCGTACCTCGGAGGTGGACTCGATGCCTAGCCCCTGATACTTAGCTCCTTGGCGCGTAGATGGTGGGTCGAAGGTATGCTCCCTAAAGTTTGTAAAATCGGAACCATACTTGAATGTATAGCTTAAATTATCATGAAGTTTAAAGGTTGAAAAAACGTTTCCAAAAGCTCGCCAGTTATAGGCCAGATTGGTGTGTTGTTTTACAATTGACACTGGGTTTGCAAAGGGCCCATCGTCGTTGTAGGTACCATCACTATTGAATATGGGGTAGGTGGGGTAGCGCGAAAGTGCCATAGATACGGGAGAGTTAAGTGACTGATCGCCCTCTTTACGGTGGTTGGTTGAGCTGTTTAGCGAAAGGCTCGAACCAATTGATATGCGCTTATTTAACTTTTGATCGAAATTGAAACGAGCACCGTACTTGCTAAAATCGGTTCCCATTACTACCCCTTGCTGATCTATATAATGACCAGAAAAGAAGTAGCTCGTTGTTTCATTGCCACCAGTGATAGAAAGGTTATAGCTTTGAATAGGGGCAAGCCTATAGATCTGATTTTGCCAATTAATATCAATACTATTATTCGCTATATCCTCTAGGCTAAAGGGTGGAGTATCTCCATCGTTTATGGCTGCTTCATTGCGGAGCTGCATGAATTGCTTCGAGTTAAGCATCTTGTATAGGTTGCTCACTTGTTGCAACCCTTGATTTGTGTGGAAGGTAATTGCCGGCAAACCAACTTTCCCTCGCTTGGTGGTAATTAAGATAACTCCGTTTGACCCTCTGGCCCCGTAAATGGCTGTTGCCGATGCATCTTTTAAAATCGAAATGGATTCAACATCAAAAGGGTTTAAGTCGGAAATAGTATTGACCCCCTGGCCGCTAAATATGATCAAGCTAAAATCCCTAGCAATTATTGGAACTCCATCAACAACGTATAGTGGTTCTGCTCCTGCTGTTATGGAACTAATACCTCGAATTCGAACGGTCATTGCCCCCCCTGGAGTGCCAGAGTTTTTGCAAACGGTGAGGCCGGTGACTTTCCCTTTTAATGCCTCAACAATTATGGGTGTAGTGAATTCGGTTAGCTTGTTGGATTTGATGCTGCTTACGGCGCTGGAGATGAGTTTTCTTGAGTCCCTGCCATATCCATATGCTACAACTTCATCCAGGATATGAGGACTTTCTTGGAGGTAAATTTTAAGAAATGTATCGCCAATTATTTGTTGGTTTACACTATGATAGCCAATGAATGAGAAGTTTATTGAATTTGCTTGGGTAGACGACTCAATGGTAAAAGTACCGTCTGGGCCAGTGGTCGTTCCTTCACTAGAGTTTTCAAGGAGTACATTAACCCCCGATAGGGGTAAGCTATCCCTTGCATCAAGTACAATTCCTGATATGTAGGTTTGAATGATACCTAAGCCCCCCCGTGGTGCTTTTGTTAAGATTATATGGTGTCCCCGAACCAAATAATCAATACCTAAAGGAGGGAATACATCGCTTAAAATATCTATTGGTGTTTTGCGCTGGGCGTTGTAGGTGATAATTTCACCCACATCTATATCGTTGTTGTTATAAACAAATGTATACTGTGTTTCCCTCTCGATTTGGTTCAACAGCTCCTTTACGGGCTTGTTGTGGATTGTAACATCAAGTTTAGTATGTATCTGTCCAAAACCCACAAGTGGCAAGGAAATTGCAAAAACTGTGAGTATACTCAGCAATCGATTATGGGTTTTTAAAGGCACTATAACAACATCTTAAAACTGTTATTGTCTTGATGTATAAATAATCCTATTGCCAGAAATTTCATACTCAAAAGGTACAACAATTTTAAGGATTTCTGTTATTTCAGCCAACGATTCGTCTTTAACTGTTAGCGTAACTTTAGTTGTTATATCCAATTGCGGGTCTATCTGGTAATCAAGCCCATACCAGCTAGATAGCTCCTTGATGATTGTTTCAAATGAACAGCTATCGAAAACCATACGATTATCGCTCCAGCTGAAGGGCAGTGAGCTGATGTTTTTTTTCTCCACAATCTGATTGGTCTCCTCGGAAAAAATCACAACATCGTTGGGTTCAAGAATAATTTCCTGGGCGGGGCTAGCTACCCGTACAATACCATCAATAAGGCCGGTTTCAACAACCCCTGAATTTTCTTTGGCCTTGATGTAAAATTTAGTTCCGAAAACCGCAATGCTAATCTCACCAGTTTTCACAATTAATGGCCTGTCGTTGTCCGTTTTAATGTCGAAGTAGCCCTGACCTGAAAATAAAATTTCACGAGAATTTTCTTGAAAATTTTCTGGGTATTTTACGGTAGTATTTGGTTGGAGCCAAAGGGTCGAGCCATCGGGAAGTTCTAGCTTTGTTCTAGTACCTACTTCCGAAACAAAAGTGATGTAATTCACATTTTCAGTAACCCTATCCATTAAGTAGTATATACCAACACCTAAGACCAAAAGGGGGAGCAAGACTGCAGCCGCATTTCTGATAAAAAAATATTTAATCCGTTTCTCGCGCTGATTAGCCAGTTGCCATCCCACTTTTCGGGTTACTCCCTCCCAAATTTTATTGGTGTTGGGCTTTGGGTAACGTTCCTTCAGGGGCTCAACATTATCCCAAATATCCTGCATCTCATTCTCGCTCGGGAGGGTGAAATTGGGCCCTGATTCAGGATTTTCAATTCTCTCTTTACTCATTATCGTTTAGTTCTACTTTATGGTTGTATTACGCTTATATGGGGCTATACCCTTAATGCTACAATTACCATAAGCTACAGGTAATTATCCAAAGTGCAAGTGAAAATTCGTAGTTGTTTTTTACATTCTTTTTAAGTTGCTGTAAGGCAAGTCGCATATGTGTTTCAACCGTTTTGATAGAGATATTTAGTTTTTCTGATATCTGCTTATATGTTAAACCCTCGTTACGGCTGAGTAAGTAAATCTGTTTGCGCTTTGAGGGTAGCTCGCGAATAGATTCTTCAATAATCGCTTTGAGCTCACCATACTCTAACGATTCGTCGGTTGAAGGGGAGTCATTATCGGTGTAGGAATTGAAATTTTTATGAAACTCTATCTCTTTGTTGTTTCGTCTTATGGTATCTATTAGCGCATTTTTAGCTATTGTGAAAACATAGCTGCTAAATGATAATTCTTCCTTCAAATCGAAACGCCTCATCCACACCTTCACAAAAACATCTTGGACAATTTCTTCTGCCTCTTCTTTATTTCGTATATAGTGCATGGCAAAATAGTAAATTCGTTCGGCGTATTTTGAGAATAGCTTTTGAAATGCAACCTTATCATCAAGCAGCACCTTACGAACAAGTATCTTGTCATCTTCGTTCATTATGAAGAAATGTTTTTGGTATCGTTAAAACACAAAATTATAAATATTTAGCAAAATTGCATTATCAATGGCAACGTAGGAGTGGGTATACAAAAACAAGCACTACTGACCGACTAAAATTCATTTTACACAAATTAAAAACCTCAACGAATTAATACACAGTGCTGTATTGTTCGTAAAATTGTTTTGTTTAAAACCCACCTCACTAAACGCAAAAACCTGAATATTGTTAACATATAGGCATTTAATATATTTGGTACTACTGCAATTTTAGTGGAATGATTTTAGGGTCGGAAGTCCGAAGACCAAAGTTGGAAGGTTGAAGCATGTTAATTCTGTCTTCTGACTTCTGTCTTCAAACCCAAACCAAAGATTTAGGTTTACTATAATTTACATTCTTCCATTAAATTTGTGGTAGAACCATATAATATATTT
>JAVERU010000089.1:0-12532 GCA_034006965.1 Tenuifilaceae bacterium | reverse complement strand
TCCGAACGAAACCGAGATTGATGGGCTAAAATGCTACCAGTCCATTATCCAACTACCCGATACCATTGATGCAGCCTACATCGTCAAGCGAAAGGAGCTGGCCATTGATTTGGCGCACGAGATTGCCAATAAGGGAATTAAAAAGATATGGATTCATGTTATAAATGTGATGCTCTCGATATTAAGGATCTTTGCAAAGAGCACGGAGTTACCGTAATAGCTGGTGAGTGCTTCTTCATGTGGGCTAAGCCATCAAAAGGGGTTCACGCATTTCACCGATTTTTGCGTAGCATATTCGGTTAATCACTAAAATCAAAATAAAACAAGATGAAAACAGCACTAATCACAGGAGCAACCGCAGGTATAGGTCGCGCAACCGCCATTTTGCTTGCAAATAGTGGGTATAGAGTAATTATCACCGGTCGTCGTAAGGAGCGTTTGGAAGAGCTAACAAGTGATATTGGAAATGTTCAGCAAGTCCATATGTTAGCCTTCGATATCAGAAGTAGGAACGAGGTTGAAAATGCAATTGAAACCTTACCCAAGGAGTGGAGAAGTATTGATGTGTTGGTTAACAACGCCGGCCTTGCTGCTGGACTAAATCCACTACAGGAGGGGTCAGTTGATGACTGGGAGCAGATGCTAGATACCAACGTGAAGGGGTTGCTTTACATCACCCGTATTGTTTCAAATATGATGATTGAACAGGGGCATGGCCATATCGTAAATATTGGTTCTATTGCTGGTGTTCAGGCATATGAGAATGGCAACGTGTATTGCGCCAGCAAGCATGCCGTTCACGCGCTCTCCCAAGGAATGCGAATCGATATGCTTAAGCATGGTATAAAGGTTACTGAGATTCGTCCTGGGCTAGCCGAAACGGAATTCTCACTAGTTCGATTCAAGGGCGATGCCGACAGCGCTAAGAAGCCCTACATTGGCCTTGTCCCGCTTTCGGGGCATGATATTGCCGAGGCTATCCTTTTCGCAATTACTCGTCCACCCCACGTAAACATTAACGACTTGGAGATTACCCCAACGGCACAGGCAAGCTCTTACTACGTTTTTCGTAAGTAAGCATTACTAAATTTAAAATTCTTGACAAATAGTACCATTAGCTGTTTGCTTATAAAAATTTCAATCCAATGAAGTTTCATCACAATAAATTAAGGCAGTTTACCCAGTCGCTGTTCGAAGCCATGGGATGCCCTTCGCCTGATGCCAAGGTAATTGCCGATGTGCTTATCGCAGCAGAGCTGCGAGGCATTCCATCGCACGGACTGATGCGCGTTAAGGATTATTACGCTATGGTTGAGGCAAAGCGGATTAATACATCCCCTCAAGTCAGAATTACATACGAAACCCCTTCAACAGCTACGGTTGATGGCGATAATGCCTTAGGGCCTGTGGCCGCAAAAAAATCGATGGAGATTGCTATTGCAAAGGCTAAGGTTGCAGGCACCGGTTGGGTAGCCACCAACAATAGCAATCACTACGGAATAGCTGGGTACTACTCCATGATGGCGCTGGAGCACGATATGATAGGCATATCGCTTACCAACGCCAATCCCTTGGTTGCCCCAACCTACAGCGCTGAGCGTTTACTAGGAACCAACCCTATTGCTGTGGCCATTCCCACCCAAAATGAGCCTCCTTTTATTGCCGATTTTGCCACAACACCCATAGCACGAGGGAAGCTTGCCATTAAGTCGAAGCTGGGCGAAACTGTTCCTCTCGGCTTGGTGCAGGATAAGGAAGGGAATCCTACCAGTAATCCTGGAACGCTTGAGCAGGGAGGAGCAATTCTAACTCTTGGTGGAGGGGGTGTTAACTTGGGCGGACATAAGGGCTACTGCATGACTGCTTTAGTCGATATTTTTTCGTCGGTACTTTCTGGTGCCAATTTTGGCCCCTTTGTGCCCCCCCAGGTGGCTTACTTGCCGCTGCTTGAGCAGTCGGTTGGGAAGGGGCTTGGGCACTTTTTTGGTGCCATTCGCGTAGATGCATTCCGTCCCGCAGCCGAGTTTAAAAAATCGATGGATACTTGGATCCATACCTTCCGCACATCAAAAAGTGTAGATTCAGATAACCCAGTGCAAATACCTGGTGATAACGAGCGCAAAACGGAAAGTGCTTATCTACTTGATGGTGTGCCGGTAATTCCCAAAATATTTGATGAATTATGTGAAATAGCCAATGCTCTAAATGTTGAGCAACTTTAATTTGTTTTGGTGATTTATCTCAACTTTTTTATTGAGATAATGAACAATAAATTTGGAGGTGTAAAATAATTTTTTGACTTATCTTTACATTGTTTAGTTCAAGCAGCAATTACTTTATTAACATTCCTGACTAATCAGGCAATTATTTTAACAAAATGAGTAGATTGATAGTTTTAAACAAACAGGCTGTTCTTCTTATTGTTATTTGCCTTTTTAGCCTCGTAATTACATCGTGCCACAACAATATTCCATGTGCAGTTTATGCCGATGTTGAAAATAATTGTGAAGACGAAACAACGAGTTAGATATTTTTTTTAAATTGCCCCCGTAAAAAAAACCTTACAGAATGAAAGCAAACAAAAGAACTCTTATTGTAGCCCTTGTATTTGTAGCGGTTGCTATGGTTTTCGGTTCATGTGCCAAGAAGACGTGTCCTGCATATAGTAAAGCAAATACAGCTCAGGTAGAGCAAAACGGTTAATATAAGCTGTAAGTTAGCTTATCAAACTTTCTTAAGTCTCACTTCGAGATTTAGGAAGGTTTTTTTGTTGGCTTTCTTTTACCTCTCTGAATTTAGTTATTGGTTTGTAAATCAATTTAATGTAGATTTGTCCTCGGCATTTATCAAATTCAATTCTATCGTTACAACTAATTAAATAATAATAACATATAGCAAGCTATGGAAAACAACGAACTTCGCGATTCATCAATTATCGCACTTAGAGATTGTATGGGGTTACAGCCCCACGAAACCCTACTGGTAATTACCGATGAGCTTAAACGGGAAATCGGCATGGCGTTGCACGAGGCTGGTAAAGACCTTTGCAAAGAGTCGATGCTTATCGAAATTAAAGCCCGTGAAATAAACGGTCAGGAGCCACCAGAGGCGGTTGCCAATATGATGAAAATGGTGGATGTGGTGGTTTGTCCTACCTCCAAGTCGCTTACCCATACCGATGCTCGTCGTAATGCAGTGAAAGAGGGAGTGCGTGTTGGTACAATGCCTAACATCACCGTTGATACTATGGCCCGTTGCCTAAGCGCCGACTACGATAAAATAATTTCGCTAACCGATTTTATTGCAGATAAAATGGAGGGGGTGAGCACAATCCGTGTAGTTACCGAAAAGGGTACCGATGTAGCAATGCCCGTTAAGGACAGGATGATTATTCGCAGCAAGGGCGTACTCCGCAATAAGGGGGAGAGCGGTAATCTGCCCTCGGGCGAGGTGTTCCTTGCTCCTTGGGAGGATCAAACCAACGGTAAGCTGGTTATCGATGGCTCAATGGCCAGCATTGGGATGATTGAAACTCCTATTGTGGTTGATATAGTGAACGGTTACGCCGAGAGCATCACTGGTGGTGAAGAGGCGAAAAAACTTGCAGAGATTCTCGATAAGTCGGGCCGCGATGCCCGCGCAGTGGCCGAGTTTGGAATTGGAACCAACTATAAGGCCAAGCTTACAGGGCTCATCCTCGAGGACGAGAAGGTGTTTGGTACCATCCACATTGCCTTTGGCAATAACATCACCATGGGTGGTCGTATCTCAGTGAGTAGCCATCTCGATGGCTTGGTAACCGAACCCGATGTTTATTTCGACGACGAGCTCATCATGAAGAAGGGTAAAATGATTGGTTACGAGATGTAGTAGCTATAATTATATATATGTTGCTCAAACAGATTTTGCAGGGTAAGACCATAGTTCTCGCTTCGAAGTCGCCTCGCAGGCAACAGCTGCTAGCAGAGCTGGACTTACCCTTTGAGGTTAGAATAAACGGTGAGGTTGACGAGACCTATCCCGCTAACCTCACACCCGAAAGCATACCCGAATATCTTGCAACGAAAAAGGCTGTACATTACATTGGTTCGCTTGCAAGCCACGAGATACTACTCACGTCCGATACAATAGTTTGCTGCAAAGGCAAGGTGATGGGCAAGCCCACCGATAGGGACAACGCCATTGCAATACTTAAGGAACTTTCGGGATGTAAGCATACAGTAATTACTGGCGTTGCGCTATGCTATGGCAGTCGAGAGCATACCTTTTCAGCTACCACCGATGTTTACTTCCGTACCCTTGCCGATGAGGAAATAACCCATTATGTTGACACATTCAAACCCTATGACAAGGCCGGGGCGTATGGAATTCAGGAATGGATTGGATACATTGGCATTGAGCGTATTGATGGGTCGTATTTCAACGTTATGGGATTACCCGTACAGAAGTTGTATACAGAATTAATTGCATTTCTCATTGAGAAAGGTTGATTAGGTAGGTGTTTACTAAAGATTAAAGTAAACCAAATGCATCAATTCTTATCAAAAGCAAAGAAATAATTAATAACATAAACGTATGAAACGATTTTTTATATCATTTTTAATGACAATTGTACTGCTTCCCTATGGAGTCAAGGCCGATGAAGGTATGTGGTTGCCAATGCTTATTGAGAAGTACAGCATTGCCGATATGCAAAGCAAGGGCTTTAGGCTTACTGCTGAGGATGTTTACAGCATTAACCAGCCTAGCATTAAAGATGCCATTGTAATTTTTGGCCGTGGATGCACCGGCGAGGTTATATCGCCCGAAGGGCTAATCATCACTAATCATCACTGTGGATATGGTGTAATCCAGCGTCACTCTTCGGTAGAGCACGACTACCTAACCAATGGCTTTTGGGCTATGTCGCGGGACGAAGAGTTGCCAAATCCAGGGTTAACCGTAAGGTTTTTGGTGCGTATGGATGATGTAACAACCCAGGTACTTGAGGGAGTTTCTCCCGATATGACTGAGGTTGAACGTCAGGCTAAGGTAAATGAGAATACCAAAAGGATTTCCGATGATGTGGTGGAGGGTACACACTACACCGCACGGGTAGCTCCTATGTATAACGGGAATCAATACTTTGTATATATATACGAGGAGTTCCTTGATGTTCGTTTGGTGGGTGCGCCCCCTTCGAGCACTGGTAAATTTGGTGGCGATACCGACAACTGGATGTGGCCACGCCATACCGGTGACTTTTCTCTCTTCCGCATTTACGCCGATAAGGATAACAAACCGGCCGAGTACTCGCCCGATAATGTACCTTATACACCCAAAAGGTATCTACCCATCTCTGTAAAGGGTATTGAGCCCGGCGATTTCACCATGGTGTATGGTTATCCTGGGAGTACGCAGCAGTACATCACCTCGCATGAGGTGAATCAGGTGGTTAATATCTCAAACCCCCTGAAAATTTCGCTGCGCGATGCTAGGCTCGATATTATGAAGGGCTATATGCAGAGTAATGATACCGTTCGCATACAGTACGCTAGCAAGCAGGCTGGTGTAGCCAATGCATGGAAAAAGTGGATTGGTGAGCGCAACGGCCTAATCCGTCTCGATGCAGTTGCCAAAAAGCAAGCCTTCGAGGTCGATTTCGAGAGCTGGGTAAACCAATCGCCAGAGCGTAAAGCGGAGTACGGCCACTTAATACCCCGTTTCGATGAGCTCTACAGCAAGCGTGAGCCCCTTCTGATTGCCACCGATTATAGCCGCGAGGCCTTTATGGCCGTTGAGGCTATTCGTTTTGCTAGCCAGTTTAGCCAGCTTATTAATAGCACCCTAAAGGACGAAGACCCCAATGCCGACTTAGCTGAAAGTCTGATAGAAAATTCCCGCAGATTCTATAAGGATTACTACCTACCCATTGATAGGGAGATATTTGCAGAGATGATGGAGGCCTATACCCAAGCTCTTCACGATTCGCTTCATCCAGCAAAGCTTAATGAGCTATATGCGCAGAGCAACTCCAGCTGGAACGTGGCGTCCGAGTATTTCTTCTCAACATCCATTTTTGCCGATAGCACCAAGCTAATGGGTTTGCTCAGTAATTTCGATGTGGAGGCAGCGAAGAGCCTTAAGCACGATATTGCCTTTGAAATGTACTGGCAGCACGATAGCATTTTCAACGCAAGTGTTAATCAGCAACATCGCTCAATCACACAGGAACTCGATATTCTTTATCGTACATACATCAAGGGTATGATGGAGATGAACCCTGATAGATATTTTTATCCCGATGCAAATTTCACCCTACGCGTAGCTTATGGAAATGTGGGAGGCTATAATCCATCCGATGCGGTTGAGTACATGTACCAAACCACCCTTGATGGGATTGCCGAAAAATCAGAGATGGGAGTTTACGACTATGTTGTGCCCCAGCAACTCCTCGATTTGCACGCAGCGAAGGATTATGGAAAGTGGGAGGTAAACGGAACAGTTCCTGTAGCTTTCCTTGCTAGCAATCACACCTCTGGTGGTAACTCCGGAAGCCCCGTTATTAACGCCGATGGCCATCTAATTGGTGTGAACTTCGATAGGGTATGGGAAGGAACCATGAGCGACATTATGTTTGACCCTGAAATGTGCAGAAACATTAGCGTCGATATTCGGTATGCCCTGTTCATTATCGATAAGTTTGCTGGCGCTGGCTATCTTATCGAAGAGATGACAATTGTTGAATAGCAAAACTTTTAAAACCGACAGCGCTAACCTGCTGTCGGTTTTTTTTAACAATAAACTATGAGTGATAAGCACAGAAAGGTTGATGAAGCAGCAAAATTTCTAAAGCAGATAGCATCGCACCCCGACATAGTTCCGGGAATTTATAACTACTGCGATAGATGGTGCGAGCGATGCCCGCTTGCAACCCGATGTACTGTGTATCATATGGAGCATAGGATGAGGAGTAGCGAGGAGGGAAGCGAGCAAATTGACAATGCTTGGGAGGATATTAGCACTATGCTAAGCGTAGCAGCAAAACTCCTAAACGAACAGATAGAGGAGATGGGAATTGATATTGATGAGCTAGAAGCTATTGCAAAGGATATTAAGCCCGATTCGAAGTATAATCCAAAGGAAGCACGAGCCGTTAAGCTGGCTAAGGAGTATTCCACTAGCCTAGCCGAGTGGATTAAGCTCAATCGCGATAAAGTTTTGGAAAAGCATCAGCAGCTGGTAGATATTCTGTCATCCAAAAGCGGTTCCATTGCCGATGCTTTTGAGGTAATTCAGTACTATATGATTCTGGTCTCATCTAAAACCTACAGAGCATTTTTGCATTCGCCTAATGATGAGTTGCCCGATGACTCAAGGGGGTCGGCAAAGGTGGCCCTGATAATAATCGATAGGTCAATGGCTTCATGGGTTAAAGTTTTTGAGATTATTCCCGAGTTGGAGGACGATGTATTGCGCTTTCTGGCACTTCTATCAAAAGTAAAAAAGGAGATTCTTTTACGCTTTCCCAATGCAATGGATTTCGTAAGACCAGGATTCGATGAGTAGCTTGTGTTTTATATCATGTTGAAAAATTTTCAAATATTCAATTTAAGCTATTGATATTTACCTTTAAAAGCTTACATTTGCTAATGTTAAGATAGCGAAAGTAGAATTAGTGTACACTTAAAGCAAAGGTTAACTAATTGTAGGTAAACTAACTTAACAAAACCTAGTGCTATGGAATCTAAAAAAAAGATTTTAATCGTTGATGATGACATTGATGTAATTACAGCTATCGAAACCATTCTTACAAAGCAGGGTTACGAGGTACATTCGGCGATGAACAAAAAGGAGGGCATTGAGAAGCTGCGGAGCGTTAAGCCCAACCTGGCAATACTTGATGTGATGATGACCACTCATTACGAGGGGTTTGAGCTAGCTCAGGAAATACTTAAAAACCCAGAGTTTAAGGATATTCCATTCCTTATTCAGTCGTCCATTGAGGTGCTTATGACATCCAACGCCAGCATTCAAACTGTTGCCCGTGAGTATAGGCAGGATCCTAACTTTAAAGATTTGCAGGTTCTACTCATTAAGAATAACTACGATGGTAGCGCCGGCATCGACTACAAGGCTGAGGATGGCCAATCGCATTGGTTCCCCGTAAAGGGTTTTATCCGCAAACCTGTTGATGCCAGCAAGCTTCTGCCCGAAATTGAAAAGCATATTAAGTAGATACTCCATTCGGATTTAGGTATAAGGTTTCTGTAAAACCCTTTGGCATGGTTACCTGTGGCAAAGGGTTTTTTGTTTAGGTATGATATGTTCCTAGTAACGTGAGTTCGATGTAAGGAGAATCAATAAAACCCCAAGAATAAGGGAATAAGGTTCAATTTCATAGGTTATTTACTTTTTTATGCTAGCACAACCAAAAACCTTATTCGCTTATTTATTAGGCAAATGCAACATCAATTTTTATGTCGAACTCGCGTTAGTACATATCAAAGTGTTAAAAACCAATTGTCATTGGGCTAAGTATAAACAAATTGTTTCTTATGAAATCCAACCCATTCAAGAATATTCGTATTCCGCTTAGGCTAAGGTTATTTCTGCCCGTATCGTTGATAATAGTAACCGTGGTAACCATTATGACCATTTGGTCTATCAACACCTCAATTAATGCTTTTAACGAGCAGATTGAGAACAACCTAAAGCTCGAGGTACAAACCATCTCCAAGATGTTTGAGCGCGAGAGCATGCTAAAGCTCAAGAATGTGCAAACTAACCTTAAGGTTGCCAATCATCAGTTCTACAGCTACGATCTTAAAATCCTTACCTCAACCGTTGCCATTGAGGTAGAGAATCAGAAAACAGGGGCAACCCATATCACCCGGGTAAAGGAATGGGTACACAATGGTAAAAAACTTCTCGGTAATACCGAACTGGTTGATAATCTTTTTGATCAGCTAGGTGGCACCATAACCATCTTCCAAAAAATTGATAGCGGATACGTTAGGGTGGCCACTAACGTGCTTAAAGCTGATGGCACCCGTGCCATTGGCACCTATATCCCCAACGACTCTCCCGTGGTTGAATCTATAGGTAAGGGTGAACGATATTTTGGTCGTGCATACGTTGTAAACGATTGGTACACTACTGCATACGAGCCTATTGTGTTTAACAATGAGGTGGTTGGAATGATTTACGTGGGGGATAAGGAGAAGGATTTGGCAGAGCTAAAGCGCTTGCTGTATACTCTCAAAATTGGTAAAAGCGGTTATCCCTTTGTATTCGATAGGAGTGGGCATATGATCATTCACCCAACCATGGAGGGCGATACCTGGGATGATCCCTTTTTTCAGACTCAAATTGAAAATTATAAAGAAGCGCTCTTCCCCCTCCACTACAACTCCAAGGATAAAACCATTGCCTTTAAATATTTTGAGCGATTTGAACTTTTCATTGCCGCCTCCATTGTAAAAAATATCGAGAACCGGGAGCTGATTAGAAAGTCAATAATTGGAGCATCGGCCGTGGGGGTAATAGCCATTCTATTCCTATTGGGGTTTTTGTACTTCTTTACAACCGATAAGCTCTACCGATACTTCACAGCCCTGCAAATATCCAATAAAAAGCTTGCTTCGGCAGAGATTGCGCTAAAGCAATCGGAAAAGTTGGCCACCATGGGCCAAATATCAGCTGGTATTGCCCATGAGCTCAACAACCCGCTTGGGGTAATCACCATGTACAGCAATATTATTCTCGAGGAGCTCGACAAGGACAACCCCATGGTTCAGGATGTGGAGCTAATTGTAGAGCAGGCCAATAGGTGCAAAAATATTGTGGGGGGGCTACTAAATTTTGCTCGTAAAAGCAAGATGAAACCTCAAGAGGTTGATATAAACGAATTTGTTAACAGAAGCCTCGAGTCTGTTGTGGTTCCCAGTAACGTGAAAACCGAGGTAACCTCTACCGTTGATGATCCTCTGATAATGATCGATACCGAGCAGATGATGCAGGTTTTCACCAACCTCGAGAAGAATGCCATTGAGGCAATGCCCAACGGGGGCAGCTTAACCATTGATATTTCGGGAAATGAGAGGGATGTGATGATAAAATTTAGCGATACCGGTACGGGCATTGCCGAGGAGAACTTGGATAAACTTTTCACCCCTTTCTTTACAACCAAAGAGATGGGTAAAGGAACTGGACTTGGACTACCATTGGTTTATGGCATTGTGAAGATGCATAAGGGTAAAATTGAAATTGATACCAATACTAATCCTAGCAAGGGCAAAACGGGAACCACCTTTACGCTTACAATCCCTAGGGTGAGCTGAGAAAAGTTCTCGTCATCGCAACAAAGAGCGTTGCTCTTACCAGACAAGCAACTAACAACTGATAACTGATAACCGATAACTGACAACCAATCATGAGCCAACTAAAACTTCTTGTAGTCGATGATGAGCCCGGGATACGCACGGGAGCCGAGCGCACCTTGCGAAACTTTACTGTGGGCTACCCATTCATGGAGGAGGAGTTCTCCTACGATATCATCGAAGCGGAAACTGGCGAAAAGGCCATCGAAATTATTGAGAGCCAACCCATCGATATTATGCTGCTCGATAACAAGCTACCGGGTATCGATGGAATTGAGGTGCTGGAGTACGTTAAGAACAAGGATTACGACATCTCGGTAATGATGATAACTTCTTACGCATCGCTCGAGTTGGCAGTAAAGGCTACCAATATGGGCGCCTTTAGCTTTGTGCCAAAGCCTTTCACCCCGCAGGAGCTGCGCACATCCATCGAGAGTATTACCAAGAATCTGTTTCTGAAACGGATGACACGCCAGATGCGTGCCGAGGGGCAGCAGAATCAATTCCAGTTCCTATCGGTGCTGTCGCATGAGCTCAAATCGCCTATTAATGCCGTGGAGGGCTACATAAAGATTATGCTCGAGAAGCAAGCCGGTGATTCTATCGACGATTACAAGGTGATGCTTGAGCGCTCCATGGAGCGCCTTAAGGGAATGCGCACTCTAATACTCGACCTGCTAGACCTAACCCGAATTGAAACGGGCAAAAAGAGTCGTGACATAAGGAGTATCGATTTACACGAAATTGCCAAGCGGGTAATAGATACCGTTGAACCTCTGGCCATACAAAAGAATGTTAAGTTACATCTCGATGCCGAGGAGAACTCATTCTATAAGGCCGATAGCCACGAGATTGAAATTATTCTCAATAATTTTGTATCCAATGCTGTAAAGTACAATAAGGATGGGGGAGAGGTGTATGTTACCATTAAAAAGAATCCCAACTTCTACGAAATTGCTGTGGAGGATACCGGCATTGGCATTAGCGAGGACGACCAGAAACTTCTCTTTCAAGAGTTTGTCCGCATAAAGAATACTCAAACCCGAAATATCACAGGAAGTGGCCTAGGCCTATCCATTGCCAAAAAAATGATTGAGCTCTACAATGGCACTGTGGAGGTGCAAAGCACCCCCGATGTGGGCTCCAAGTTCACTGTACGGCTGCCATTGTGAAAGCTGCAACTACAGCCATTTTTTTATTCGTTGAGATTTGCCGTGTTGTTTTTACAAAAAAAATCCTAAGTTTGCCTACACAACATTATAATAGAGAGGACGGGACCGGTGTCCCACCTGGTCTTCAAAACCAGTAGCAGACGGATAAAACCGGCTGTGGCAGGTTCGATTCCTGCCCTCTCTGCACATTTACCTTTATGAAACTACATCATAAAATATGAGTTCAAAACAGGAGGCCTATCAAAGCCTTCCAGCAGTCGATAAGCTTTTGGCCTTGCCCGAAGTTAGCGCGCTCCTTCCTACCCATGGGCGTGAGCTGGTAATCCATGCCATTCGCTCAGCGCTTCAGCATTTCCGAACCAGTATCGCCAAAGGCAACCCCGCACCATCACAACCTAAGCTTCTCGAGAAGATTCTATCGATAGTTCAGCAGCTCTCGGGCCGAAGTCTGAAAAGGGTTATAAACGCCACAGGCATAGTAATTCATACCAATTTGGGACGCTCCCCCTTCGATGCTGAAATGCTAATGCAATCCTTTGCAAACCTTAACGGGTACAACAACTTGGAATTCAATCTCGAGACTGCCCAGCGTGGTAGCCGAAACGACCATGCCGCCGAACTTCTAAAGTATCTAACGGGTGCCGAGGATGTGCTTATTGTGAACAATGCTGCTGCGGCCGTAATGCTTTGCCTTAGGGCTTTTGCCAAGCATCGGGAGGTAATTGTTTCGCGTGGCGAGCTGGTCGAGATTGGCGGCTCGTTCCGCGTACCCGATATTATGGCCGCATCGGACTGCAAGATGGTGGAAGTGGGAACAACCAATAAGACCAAGATAACAGACTATAGCAATGCTATTGGCGATGATACGGCCATGCTGTTCAAAGCCCACAAATCGAACTATATAATAAAGGGATTTACACAGGAGGTGGCTGTTGATGAGCTGGCGCAGCTTGCTAGGCAGAAAAATATTCCGCTACTTTTCGATATGGGCTCGGGGCT
>JAVERU010000088.1:0-12871 GCA_034006965.1 Tenuifilaceae bacterium | reverse complement strand
TAAATGGGGTAGCATTTACAATAACGTTTCGTTCCGCCCCATCAACGGCTATCCGAACGGTCCATGGCGCTTCGCCTGTTAGGTCCAGCTGAACGTCTACACCGGTGGGATCGGCACCAATACAGTAACTACCACCTCCGCTCATAGTGGCATGGGGCAATTCGTGCTCAATTACTGTTGCCGAGCCAATTCCCGTTCCAATACAGCCTGTTGCGTCCTCCACTGAGGTAATGGTATACTCTCCGTCCGTGGCATTGGCTATGGTGTAGGGCGACGTGGCGATGCCTGTCACAGCGGGCTGATCCACTCCATCGATGGCGTACACGATGGTCCAGGGCGACGAGCCCGTGAGCGTCACCGTGAGGTCGATGCCCGTGGGGTCAACACCCGCGCAGTAGCTACCGCCACCGCTGATTTCTGCCGTGGGTAGCGGGTTCTCCTCCACTTGGGCTAAACCGCTTACCGTGCCGGTACAGTTCGCATCGACTACCGATACCAACGTGTAGTCGCCTGCGGTTGCATCTGCTAGTATATAGGGTGAAGTGAGTATATCAATTAATGCTGGTTGGCTCAGCCCATCGAGGGCGTAAACCACTGTCCAGGGGCCTTCGCCTGTGAGGTCTATCGTTACATCAACACCCGTTGGGTCGGTGCCCGCGCAGTAGCTGCCGCCGCCGCTGATCTCCGCCGTGGGCAGCGGGTTCTCCACCACCTCGGCCGAGCCGATCACGATGCCTGAGCATCCCGTGGCGTCCTCAACAAGGGTAAGCATGTACTCACCGGCTGTGGCATCCTCAATTATGTAGGGGGATGTGGCAATGCCCGTTATGGCCGCCTGGTCAACCCCATCGATGGCGTACACGATGGTCCAGGGCGAGGTGCCCGTCAGCGTCACCGTGAGGTCGATGCCCGTGGGGGCAACACCTGCGCAGTAGTTACCACCGCCGCTGATCTCAGCCGTGGGTAGCGGGTTCTCCACCACGGTGGCCAAGCCGCTCACGATGCCATCGCAGCTGGCGTCGGAAACAGAGGTCAAGGTGTACTCGCCGGCTGTGGCGTTGGCTATGGTATAGGGTGATGTGACGATGCCTGTTACAGCGGGCTGATCCACACCGTCGATGGCGTACACGATGGTCCAGGGCGACGATCCCGTGAGCACCACCGTGAGGTCGATGCCCGTGGGGTCAACACCCGCGCAGTAGCTGCCGCCACCGCTGATCTCTGCCGTGGGTAGCGGGTTCTCCACCACTTGGGCTAAACCGCTTACAGTGCCGGTACAGTTCGCATCGACTACCGATACCAGCGTGTAGTCGCCTGCGGTTGCATCTGTCAGCACATAGGGAGTTGTGGGAATATCTTCTAGGGCTGGCTGGCTCGCCCCGTTAATGGCGTAAACCACTGTCCAGGGGCCTTCGCCTGTGAGGTCAATCGTTACATCTACACCCGTTGGGTCGATGCCGGCGCAGTAGCTGCCGCCGCCGCTGATCTCCGCCGTGGGTAGCGGGTTCTCCACTACGGTGGCCGAGCCGATCACGATGCCTGAGCATCCCGTGGCGTCCTCAACAAGGGTAAGCGTGTACTCTCCAGCTGTGGCGTCCTCAATTATGTAGGGGGATGTGGTGATGCCCGTTATGGCCGCCTGATCTGCCCCATCGATAGCGTACACGATGGTCCAGGGTGAAGAGCCTGTCAGCGTCACCGTGAGGTCGATGCCCGTAGGGGCAACACCTGCGCAGTAGCTACCACCGCCGCTGATCTCAGCCGCGGGTAGCGGGTTCTCCACCACGGTGGCCAAGCCGCTCACGGTGCCATCGCAGCTGGCGTCGGAAACAGAGGTCAAGGTGTACTCGCCGGCTGTGGCGTTGGCTATGGTATAGGGTGATGTGGCGATGCCTGTCACAGCGGGCTGATCCACGCCGTCGATGGCGTAAACCAAGTTCCAAGGGGCTGTGCCTGTTAGGTCTATCGTTACGTTTACCCCAGTAGGTGTGGTTCCTGCACAGTAATCACCACCACCACTAATTGTGGCTGTGGGTGCAGGTATTTCGTTTACAAAGGCTTCTCCCGATACTGTTCCAATACAGTTAGCATCCTGAACAGAAATCATTGTGAAATGACCCTCCCCAACGTTTGAAATAATATGAGGTGTAGTTGGAGCAATAATATTTCTCTCGTCACCATCTACATCAATTCTTACAAGCCAAGGGCCTTCGCCTGTTAAATCGATTTGAACATCAACGCCAGTAGGATCAGCACCTTCGCAGTAATCGCCACCACCACTCAAAGTAGCCGTAGGCAACTCTTTAACCAAAACATCTATAGAGGTTTCGTAAGCACATTCACCGGGGTTTGGAGTAAATGTATATGTGGTTAAACCTATGGTTTCTGTCGAAATTACACTTGGTGACCATGTTCCGCTAATGCCATTATCGGAAGTTTCTGGTAGAACAACAGGTGAATCGCCTTCGCAGTATGTATACTCTGGATCGAGAGAGAAAACTGGAATAACATTGTCCACCACTGTTACAGTAACCTGATCGGAGTTCTCGCAACCACCAATACCAATGGTAAGCGTGTAGGTTGTTGTTGCCGTTGGGCTAGCGATTGGCTTAAGAATGGTTGGATCGCTAAGACCAGTTGCGGGAGTCCACAGAACGGATATCGGTTCTGCAAATAGACCAGTTAGCTCTACATTATCAATTGACCAATAGTTTATGTTAAACAACCTCGCGGTATAGGTAAAAGCAATGTAGAAGTTCTCATCGTCCATAACGCTCAAATCTACATTTACCGATTCTGGAAGAATGTCTCCACCTGCAGATGGAGGCCAGTAAAATTCCCATCGGTTGGTCCAATTCACTCCATCGGTTGATGTTTGCACAGCAACCCTATATGCACCGTTATAGTGATCTAAAGTATGGATAAAATTGAGATTCAGGAACTGATTGTCGGCTGCATTAATCAATGGTGAGACCACTCTATAAACATCATCGTTTGTTGAACCATCCGACAGCAAGGAGAGTTCTGGTGCAGATCCACCTGCATACGATGTATTCATACCTCCCCAAAGGCTACTACTTCTGGACCAACCTGCTGGTAAGCCAAAAACAGACACACCTGTAAAATCTTCGCTAAGCAGAACGTTATTGTTCGATGGTAAATCGGCAGAACCTTGGAGCTGAGTGCTCTCCCCCTCACATATAGAAACATCTGGGCCCGCATCAACATTAGTTGGGGTGGTGTTTACAGTAATGCTTATTATTGTGGTAGTTGCACACTGTCCTGCATCGGGAGTAAAAGTATAATTGGTTACTCCTGCTGTAGCTGTTGAAATTGTGCTTGGACTCCAGCTACCAACTACTCCATTATTTGATACTGCAGGAAGCAGGTCGGCTGGTTCGCCCACGCAGTATGACCCCAACGGGTCAAACTCAGGAACTAAAGGTTCGCTAATAATAATTGTGCCATTTACCATATCGCCACTACATGACCCAAAACCAGTAGCCGTAACTGTATAATTAAAAGTACCGGTTTCAGTTGGCGTACCGCTTATGGTAAAAGTTGTAACCGAAAGAGAACCACTTACACCTGCTGGTAACCCAGCAACATTAACAGCACCAAAATCGCCGTTAATTAAATAACCTATGCTTTCAATTGCTTCGCCCTCGCAAATAGTTTGGCTATCGCTACCAGATGTGAGAACAATTTCAGCATCGGTGCAAATAACTGGATCTTCAAGAATAATATCGGTAATAGATGCGCTAGTACAGCTGGCATCATCGATAACGTAAACAGTATAACTACCAGCACTAAGGCCTGTAAACTCGTATGTTTCAGCAGCAGTTGCTGCGGAATTGGCAACAGGGTTGCCCAAATTATCGGTTAAATAGTAAATGTAATTGGGTGTACCTGATCCCGCAACAAGGTTAACGGTAATTGTTCCCTCTGATCCTCCGGCTGTAGTAGGGTTGGTATAAGAGGTGCTCTCAATTACGGGTGCTCCTGCTGCGGCATGCACCGTAACGGTTGTTGGTGCAGATATGCACAGCGGATCGGCCACCAAGCGAACGGTAACATCATGATCACCGGGTGCAACATCGAGAAAAGTTGTTGATGCCTGATAGGTTGCACCATCGATACTATATTCGTACTCGGCACCAAGGGGTGATGTTACTTCAATTGAACCACCGCCAGCACAGGTTGCATCGGTAGTGGTTGCCACTGGGGCAGGAGGGGTAGATGGGGCTGGGTTGATAAAGACTGACTTGCTGTTTAAGCAAGTATTATCAGATTTTCTTCTTACAAAAATGGTGTAGATATTATCTGCTGCTAGACCAGAAAAAGTTGTTGCATCCTGCCAAGGGCCCATTATATTTCTTGCGTATTCAAAATCTGGGTCTATTGGGCTAAGCACTTCTATAGAACCAGTAGGTTCATCGCAGGTTGGTTGTGTAGGGTTTAAAACGGGTTCGTCAGGAGGTGCTAAAGCCGGGTTAATGGATTCTATTGTAGAAAGTTCACATGTTGTGTGGGACGTAATTTCGACCCTAAGGTCGTAATCGCCAGATGAAAGGCCTATGAAGCTAGGGCTGGATTGGTAGGTTGTTCCATCATCAATGCTGTATTGAAAAGTGTAAATACCGTTGTCATTAGTTGGGCTTGTAAATTCAATGGTTCCTGTAGGTACACCGCAGGTTGGATTTATCGTGTTAACGATTAAACCATCAGGCTGAAAAATTTCAAAAGGATCAGCGGTTGCACTTCCAGAAGGACCAGATACAAACACAATGTAACTCCCACTTTGAACGGGATCTCCTCCATCATCAGGCAAAACAATTGTAGCACTTGGGCCTACAATTGGTATAAACTCATATCTCTCCCTGGTCGTATTCCAAACCAACACGCTCATTGGCTCCGTTTGCCCATTGCTAATTACAATTGTTAATTTCGCATCGTCACCTTCGGGGCAAGATACATGCTGATTAACGGTAACATCAACGGTCATTTGTGCCATAACCCCAAAGGAGGCAATAAGTAAAGCACAGGATAGGATGGAGCTACGTAGAAGTTGTTTCATAACGTATGTGATTTCTTTTTCTAAGTTCAGTTTTATAGGTGCAATGCCTGTCCGCTGCACATTACTTCATACGAAAATATTCTTAAAAAATCAGATTGTTTTTGACAAAACACACCTTTTAACAAGCGAAAGTAATCTTTTTTTCAATTATTCTCAAAAACATCACTCTAAAAGTTAAGCGATTAGAGCCACAATGAGTTAAAAAATTGGTGAAAAAAATTTAATTCAAAACTCGAGCCACAGGCTTTATAGTTGATTGTTAGGTATTTATGTAAAGATGGTGCATTCATATTATTTACGCAACACAACCTATAAATGTTTGCAATAATGGACGTTGTTAGTCAAATTTTAAACCAATCGCTATGCCAAGAAGCAAATATTAACTGATCGGAAGAAGTTAAATCTCATTCAAACTATCAAATAGCAAGCCATATTACCTAACTAACTATTTGTTTGATAAAAGCATAATTTGTGAGGGTAAACATTGTCCGTATTCGGGCAAACTGATCGATAATTAAGAGAAATTTGTTAATCAGCTTTGAAATTAAAACCCAGCCTGTGTTTAACCCCAAAATTTTACAGTTATAATGCAACAAAACACGGAGAAGTACGAATACCCAGATGAAACCCTAACCATTTGCTAACTAAAAGTGCCTGCTATGAAAACAAATTTTGTTTGCCCAAAATGTAAAGGTTACCTTAACGTTGACAACAAGGTAATATTTACCGTGAAGAAAAAGGGTTGGTCGGGCGGCATTGTAAAACTTAGCCCTGAACTAGGCGACTATGCCATTACGCATCACCCCTCGTTCAAGATTGATGATGGCGACCACCTTGAGTTTCACTGCCCTATCTGTAACCACGACCTAACCCTCGATGGCGCCGATAAGCTAGCCAAGGTAATTCTGCATGAGGAGGATGGAAAGGAGTACTTTGTTGTTTTCTCGAAGATTAAGGGTGAGCGTTGTACCTACAAAATTTCGGAGAAACAGATAGAGGAGTCGTATGGCGACCATGCCGGTAGGAATATAGACCTCCTTAGCGCTACATTCTTTAGGTAGATATCTTTTCGGCCTCGATGTTGTATGGCAAAACACCAAGAGGTTTAAACCCCGATGGAAGCACCTGCACTTGCAGTGGAATAACCTCAACGCCTGCGCTGTGAGCCTTCTGTAGCAGCAGGGAGTACTGCGAATCTATCTGCCAAGCGGGTCCAAACAAATCGACATCAACTCGTTGCACTACGTAGAGCATAACGGCCCGCATACCGCTTTGCTTCACCTGTACTAAGGTTTCCAAATGCTTCTGTCCACGGGCGGTCTTGGCGTCGGGAAATAGGGCATAGCTACCCTCCTTTAGGGTAACGTTCTTCACCTCAACAAAACACTTTTCCGTTTCGTTCTCAGCGTAGATATCAAAACGGCTATCGCCGAAGGTTACCTCGCGCTTAACGTAGGTATATCCCTCAAGGCCTGGAATTACGCCACTCTTTATCCACTCAAATGCCAGCATATTGGGCATCGAAGTATTTATGCCCACCCAGTTGCCCTCTATTTTTATCATCTCCCAGGTAAACTTTGTTTTCCGCTTGGAGTCGTTCACTGGGGAGAGGAAAACCTCAGCCCCCTCCTCCAAACAGCTTTTCATTGTGCCCGAGTTGGTACAGTGTGCGGTTACCTCTTCGCCATTGTCGAGGGTTACATCAGCAAGAAAACGCTTATACCTTTTGATAAGCCTACCGTGCACCAAGGTGCTGGGGAAAGGAATATGCATAGCTTAGCGTAATGTGCTTTCTAGCTGTTTAGACGAATGTACTTCATGAACAAACTCTTTATCCCCTTGGGCTCACCAATAATGGTTATAATATCGCCCTCCTCCAGCTCGGTATCGCCCTTGGGGGTAATGATCTTCTCCTTGCGCTGCACCATGGCCACCAGCACATCATGCGGGAAGCGTACCTCCTTAAGCATCTTACCAATCAGGTCGTTGGTGGTACTATCGCTTTTAAGCTCGAGGGTGATGTACCTATCGTTATGCAGTAGGTACTCCTTAATTTCGCGCTCGTTGCTTAGGTCGCAAATGGTTTCAACAAATCTTTCACGTTCAACAATATCCATAATGCGCGAAAGGAGCCGAAGCTGCAGCTTGGGGTTTTCCATTGGGCTAAGCAGCACGAAAAACACCCTAATGTTATCTTTCGATGATATTTCACCCTTTTCCACTGGTTTCTCAACGCCCACTTCGGAAGTAACAATATGAAGCACTGGAGTTTCAATATGATCGAACTTGCCATGCAGTATCGACACCCTTGGAATCACTAGTGCTGGGTCAATTGCCGTTACCTCAAGCAGCTCCTGCTTAATGTCATTGGTGCTGAAACTGTCGAGCCTACTGGCCAAACTTTCAGATACCAGCCCTACCAAATCGTTAAAACTTACCTCTTGCTCTTTAAGCTGTGTAATCTGGGCTTGCACCACCATCTCATCGAAGGGATCACCCTCACGTAAACCTTTCTCTTTCAGTATAAACAAAAATTCATTCTCGAGCCCAACATGCTGTTTCTGCCCCAGAAGGGCAAACCAATGGTATATTGCCCCTTGGCGCTTTACATACTTGCGGGTATAGTAGTAATACCAAACCATAGCCAACACTACCACTACTATTGTAAATAGCGCGGGCCCCCAGCCCATATAGATTATAAGAAGCAAGGATGTTAAGATTCCAAAAATTTGCATCCAAGGGAAAAGTGGGGAATGATAGCCAGGATCGTAGGATTGTATGCGGCTATTGCGCATAACAATAACCGCAAAATTTACTAAGATAAAGATGACAAGTTGAAAAGCGCTGGCCATTTTGGCTATACCCTCCTCGCTAAGGACCAGGATAAAAAACAGCATAAGTGCCGAAGTGGCTAGAATGGAATGCATTGGGGTTTTAAACCTATTTAATCGGGTAAACAAACGAGGAATAACCCTATCGCGCGCCATAGCCATAGGGTAACGCGATGCCGACATTAACCCCCCGTTGCCTGTTGAGGCAAAGGCAGCAATGGCAGCAGCCACAACAAGTAACCCTCCATACTTCGGGGGTATCCATTTAAATACAACCTGTGAGGCAGTCCAAACCGGGGTTAAATCTTTAAAAAAATCAACTGTTGGCAGAACCCCCACCATAATGAAAACCCCTACCACATATATTACAGTAGTAACAATTAGCGAGAGAATCATCCCAAGCGGAATGTTTCTTTCAGGGTTTTTAATCTCCTCGGCAACGCTGGCCACCTGTGTAAGTCCAAGGTATGCCACAAAAACAAAGCCTGCGGTCGAGAGAATCCCTTCGATACCATTGGTTGCAAAAGGCTTTAACTTGGTATCGACAAGGGTTTGGGCTCCAATGCTAAACACCTCCCTTAAACCCTCAACCATAAAAAGAGCCAGCACTGCAATAAGGAAAAACACGAGGAAACGCTGTAGCCCAGCGGTTTTCTTTGATCCCAGTAAATTTAACACCATAAAAACAATGGTGAGTAGCGAAGCGACAATCTTAATAGGCAGATCGTAAAAAATTGATGCGTAGGCGCCAATACCCACCAATGCAAAGGCTGTTTTAAGTATAAGCGCCAAATAAGTACCTATGCCTCCCACTGTGCCCATCAAGGGGCCCAAACTTCTGTCGAGCATAAAGTACACCCCACCTGCCCTTGGCAGTGCAGTGGAAAGTTCAGCAATACTAAACATGGCTGGCATGATTAGAACTGCTGCCACCAAATATGATATAAAAACCGAGGATCCTGTATGAAATGCAGCTAACCCGGGTAGCAGAAAAAAACCTGAGCTAAACATTGCTCCTGTGCTTAGCACAAACACATCAACTAAACCCAGCTCCTTGTTGAGCTTGTCTTTAAATAATTTTGCCATGCTGTAAAAATAAGATTTTTTATATAAATCATCCCCGTCACTTTGGTTTTGATTTCAAAGGCATAAGCAGTAACAAGATAATAAGCAAATCGTTTGGGCACCTGAAAAATTCATATCTTTACATCTTTTAAAACAAGAAAATATGGCAAAAAAGCAAAAGGCTAAGAAAGGCGATGGGTTTAATAAGAATATGTTGATGAAATCCATCATGGGCATTTTCTCTTCAAATCCATCGCAAAGCCTAAATTACAAGCAAATAGCCAAGATGCTGGAGGCAAAGGACCCCACGTCAAAAAGGTTGATCAATGAGGTACTATATGAACTTGCCGATCAGGGGGCTCTGCGCGAGGTGTATAAGGGAATGTTTATGGTGAAGATGCTGTCGGCCGCAATTGAAGGAATTGTTGAGATGGAAACCGATGGCAATGCCTACGTAATAACAACCGACAACCAGGAGGTTTTTGTACCCGAGTATAACCTAAACCACGCCCTGCATGGCGATAGGGTAAAAGTGGCCATTAGCCCTAAACGCCGTCGCCAAAGGATGGAGGCCGAGGTAGTTGAAGTGGTTGAACGCGCCAAGCGTACATTTGTAGGCAAAATAGAGGTGGAGGCCAACTACGCCTTTGTGATTACCGATAACAAGCTCATGCCCTACGATATTTTTATCCCCAAAGGGGCTACCAACAAGGCCAAGAGTGGACAAAAGGTTATAGCCCGCATTACCGACTGGCCTCGCCACACCAAAAACCCCATGGGCGAGGTGGTGGAGGTAATTGGCGACCCTGGAGTGCATGAGGTGGAAATGCACTCCATACTGGCCGAGTTTGAACTGCCCTACCATTTCCCCGAGGAGCTTAACACGCTGGCCGAAAAAATATCCGATAAAATATCGAAACAGGATATAGCCGCTCGACGCGACTTCCGGGATATTCCCACTTTTACCATCGACCCAGCCGATGCCAAAGATTTTGATGATGCGCTTTCCATTCGAAAGATTGATGAAAACACCTACGAGATTGGCGTGCACATTGCCGATGTTACGCATTACGTAACGCCCGGATCGCCCATCGACAGCGAAGCCATTGAGCGCGCCACCTCGGTATACCTAGTTGACCGTTGCGTGCCTATGCTCCCCGAGCGACTTTCGAACTTCATCTGCTCGCTCCGTCCCAACGAGGAGAAGCTTTGCTTCTCGGCAGTTTTTGAAATGGATTTGGATGGTAATGTGCATAAGGAGTGGTTTGGTCGAACGGTTATCCTCTCGCAACTGCGTATGGCCTACGAGGATGCGCAGGAGGTGATAGAAACCGGACAGGGCAAAATGGCCACTGAAATACTTACGCTCAACAGCATTGCTCAGAAACTTCGCCATAAAAGGCTAAAGGCTGGTGCTGTAAACTTTGACCGTGACGAGGTTAAGTTTGAACTCGATGATAAGGGAAAACCCCTTGGCGTTTACTTTAAGGTGCAGAAGGAGGCAAACCAGCTTATAGAGGAATTCATGCTGCTAGCCAACCGCAAGGTGGCAGAGTTCATTGGCGCTGCGCACGAAAATGTTAAGGTGAAACCCTTTGTGTATCGAATTCACGATAAGCCCAATCCCGAGAAGTTCGATAATTTCCGAGCTTTCGTCACTCGTTTCGGGTACAACGTGATGGGTGGTACCGACAGGCAGATAAGCCGCTCGCTAAACAAGCTGCTTA
Organism: Tenuifilaceae bacterium; assembly: GCA_034006965.1. Classification (GTDB taxonomy): domain Bacteria; phylum Bacteroidota; class Bacteroidia; order Bacteroidales; family Tenuifilaceae; genus Perlabentimonas. The sequence goes on along the minus strand of JAVERU010000088.1, from coordinate 2,171 downwards.
AAGAGGTGAAGGGCAAAAAGGAGCAGAACCTAATTGAAACCCTTGCCCTACGATCGATGGCTAAGGCTCGCTACTCGGCCAACAACATTGGGCACTATGGCCTGGGTTTCCCCCACTACACCCACTTCACCTCGCCCATCCGCCGATACCCCGACATGATGGTGCACCGCCTGCTGGCTCACTACCTCGATGGTGGTAAACCCAAGAACGAGGAGGAGCTGGAACGCCTGTGCAAGCACTCCACCGATATGGAGATAAAGGCCACCGACGCTGAGCGCGCATCAATAAAGTACAAGCAGGTTGAGTTCATGTCCGATAAAATTGGTCAGCATTTCCAAGGTGTTATAACCGGTGTAACCAGCTTTGGGCTGTTCGTTGAGCTAAACGAAACCAAGTGCGAGGGCCTGGTTGCCATTCGCGATTTGGACGATGACTACTACGAGTTTGACGAGGACAACTACTGCCTTGTGGGCCGACAAACCGACAGAAAGTTCCAGCTTGGCGACGAGCTGTTGGTTGAGGTGTGGCGCACCAACCTACCCAAAAAGCAGCTCGACTTTAGGCTCATCGACGAGAATGGTAATGCAACTGCCATGGCTAAGCCAACCAATCAGAATCGCTCGCAAAAACCGGGTGGCTCGAAACGAAAATCAAATCCCGACAAAACTCGTAAAACCAAAGGTGTTCAGCGAAAAAGAAGGTAATATGGAAAACTAACTAAAATCGATATAGAATGAGAAAATTAGCTTTACTAGTTCTAGTGGCAACGGTAGCCATATCGTGTGGATCATCAACGCAAAAGGAGAAAAGTGCCGAAAAACCTTGCTGCTCGGTGGAGAACACCCAGCAAGCCTTTCTGAAAAATCTGGCCTCGCTTTGCGGTAAATCATTCGTAGGTCGCGAAAACTTCACCGTGGATGGTCGCGATAGCTGGGCTCATAAAAAATTTGTTATGCACGTCACTGTTTGCGAAAACGATAGGGTATACATTCCTTTCCACCTCGATGAGGATCGCTCGCGCACATGGATGTTCATCATGGAGGAGAAAGGCCTAAGATTCCGCCATGACCACAGGCATGAAGATGGAACACCCGAGGATCAAACCCTATACGGCGGCTATGCCGACGATTCGGGTACTGCCTTTATACAAAGCTTCCCTTGGGACGACTACACCAAGGAGATACTTGCCGATGGTATAGAGCGTATGTGGAGGATAATAATTGCCGAGGACTTGAGCACCATGAAGTACCAACTTCACTACGGAGGCGAATTGGTTTTTGAGGCCGAGTTTGATCTTACTAAGCCAATATAGCTGAAGCAGGAATACTGCCATTCCCCATAACCTATAGCACCCCAGCCGTTTTCCCAAGGGTTACGGCTGGGGTGTTTTACATTAGGGTATTAACCGGAATAGTTTTTATATTTGCCCCAGCAATTGTTATAATAACCTTATCAGCATAAGATATGAAGAGCAGCATTGACCTGGCAAAAAGTCTAAACACTAAACTTGAGAACAAAACGCCACAGGAAATCCTCAGGTTCTGTCTCGAAAGGTTTAAGGGGAGCATTGCCCTTTCGTCGAGCCTTGGGCTCGAGGATCAGGTGCTCACCGATATGGTGGTGAAGATTGATGCGAGCACAACCATTTTTACCCTTGATACCGGAAGACTTTTCCCCGAAACCTACGACCTTATTGACCGAACCTGCAGCAAGTATAACGTAAAGATTAGGATTTACTTCCCCAACCACGAGGATGTGGAGGAGATGGTTAACCAAAAGGGCATCAACCTATTCTACCACAGCGTAGAGAATCGCAAGGAATGTTGTCGCATTCGCAAGCTTGTTCCGCTGAAAAGAGCCTTTCAGGGGCTTGATGCATGGATCTGCGGACTTCGCCGCGATCAGTCGGTTACCCGTAAGGATATGCAAACCGTGGAGTGGGACGAGGGCAATGGCCTAATTAAAATTAACCCGCTAATAAGCTGGAGCGAGCAGGATGTGTGGGACTATGTAAACGAGCACAGCGTTCCGGTAAATCCGCTTCACAAAAAGGGTTTCCCCAGCATTGGCTGCCTGCCCTGCACTAGAGCCATTGAGCCGGGCGAGGATATTAGAGCGGGTAGATGGTGGTGGGAGAACCCCGATACCAAGGAGTGCGGGTTGCACAAGAA
>JAVERU010000087.1:0-12990 GCA_034006965.1 Tenuifilaceae bacterium | reverse complement strand
CTTGAGATACTCTACAGACTCGCTATCAACATCTGCAGCGTAGAACTTTTCACCAAATCGATGGGAAAGCGCTGAAGTAAGGACACCCATACCCGGACCAATCTCCAAAACTGCATCGACATCATCAGCCGATAGGCTATCTACAATACGCTGGGCAATGCCCTTGTCGTTTAAAAAGTGTTGCCCAAGCTGTTTTTTGGGCCGTACTTTCTGCGTGCTATCCATAAGCTAACCTTGCTCCTTTCTAATGTATACAACTCTTTGCGGAAAAGGAATTTCGATGCCCTCGTCGCGGAATCGGCTTTTTATTGCCTTAAACATATCAAACCTTAGTGCAAAGCTATCATCAGGGGTAGCGGTCCAAATCCAAGCCCGGATAACAACTGCCGAATCGGTTAGATCTACCACCCTAACCCTCACCTTGGGTTGCCCCTGATCCTTTTCGCTTTTGGTTCTCACATCAATGGTTAAGGGATGTTCCTCTGCTACTCTCTGCAAAATATCTAAGGCCTTATCGGTATCGGCACTATAGGCAATATTCACCTCGAATCGTACGCAAACCGTCTCGTCGTTAATGTGTGAGTTCTCAACCACCTCGTTATTCATGATGGCATTGGGTACAATAATGCGACGGTTCTCAAAATCTCTAATCACCGTGTGCCTAAGCGTAATGTCTTCAACTGTTCCGGTATGCATAGTCCCAATCTTTATTAAATCGCCTACCCTGAATGGCCTAAACATAACGATGAAGACTCCACCAACAATATTAGAAAGGGCTTGCTGCGATGCAAACCCAACTACAGCCGTTAGAACACCTGCCCCAGCAAATAGGGGCATCCCCAGCTTGCGCAGCTCGGGGATTAGCTGAAAAACAACAATTACCCCGATGGAAATAATGATTACGCTAACCGTATTCTTCAAGAATGTGTACTTTGTAGGGTCAACCCTAAGGATGACAGACGCCTTCCTCAGGCTTCTACTCATCAATCCTCTAATCAGCTTTATTAGCGCAAAACAAACCAACGTGGTGCTAATAATGATTAAGGGGTAAAGCAACACTTTCTGCTGCATTATATTGGCAGTCCATTCCATGGCTAACAGGTTATGGTTAAAACTTAAATCGAAGTTGAATGCGCGCATCAGTTCGGGTAGATCCATCTATCCTATCCAACCCTGAACCAAGCACATCCTGATCGGCAAAGAACGTTTGAGCTACCCTAAACCAAATGTCAATATCTTGGCCAATGGAGTACTTAGCCAACAGGAATACCCTTGAACCGCGCGAGTAATAAGCTGGTATGGAGAAATAGTATAGCACATCGTTCTCGTATGCATAAATTCTTGTATTCCATGAGTCGGTCTCAAAAACAGCAAACCTTGCGGTAAGGGTAAGGGGAATTTGTCGAGGCCGATATGAGATGTCTTGATAAACCATTATCCCCGATTCCTGGGGCAGGTTCTCCTCATCGTACCATGAAAATTCTATTCGACTTTTAAGATGAATTTCGCGGGTTGGATTATAGGCTAAGTGGAAACGAAGGGCTTGCTGTGTATAGGGGACCACCCAACGGGTAGACTCACCGTCAACCACCTGATTCTTATCCTTTTGCTTAAGCCTATAGCGAAGCATAAAGCTTATTCGTGAGCTGGGGCTATATGTGGTTTCCAAAAGGTAGTCGCGACCACGGGAGGGAGCGTTAATCCCGAAGCGCAACCAGTCCGACTGGAACGCATCTACATAGCCTGCCATTTGCCAGTGCCGGTATGGCAAGAAGCGTAACCCAACCAATACTCCACTCTCGTTAGCGGGCGAGGAGCCATCGGCAAAAGCCCCTGTATAATAGGTGCTGTAATCCTTTTCGTAATATCTACCTATCACCGACATGGTTAGGAGCGAATGGAGCCTTAGCAAACCACCCGAAACAATACCGCTTCCGTGGCCGAGGGTAGTGGAGGCCTCACCAAAAATTAGATGATTGCCTAGACCATAAGTATAATCGATTCCGAGGTTTGCTCTATTCTCCAGGGGTGGTTCAAAATAACGGTAGGGTTGGTTTGGGGCATCGTATGGCGCATCGAGATTAACAAGCGATCCGGTTACACCCGCCTTTAGCTTACCAATGGAGAAATTCACATTACCTCCAGCCACAAACTCACCTAGGGTCTTTTTGTTCGATATTTCGTTGGGCGTACGATGAAGTCCACTGGTTGGGCGCGAGGTGTAGGCGTAATTCCCATCAATTAGAGAGTCGGTAATATTGGCATCAATCTTTTTGTACGATCCGAATGCTGAAACCTCAAACCGGCCAAGTGCTACAGTTGCTCCGACACCACGCAAAAACTCATTCTCATTGGTTGAACTATACCTATAAATACCTCTTGGCCTTTTTCGCACACCCATTGGGTCGGGCGATTTACCAAAGGAAGCGCTCGTCCATAGGGTAAGTCCCTGCCCAAAGTCGGCATTAAAATCGCCAACCACCAGGCTCTTCACCCTCCCAACATTTGAAATCTGCATATGAGCAGAGTAATGGTCAAATCCGTATGGATTTGATCCGCGGAAAAACTCTTCTCCAGGATCCTTTTCACCTACGAACCCAAACTGAAAACCACCCCTTGTACTATAGGTATAGCGGGTATATAGGCCCAGCTTATTTCCAGCATATCGGGTTGCCGTGGGGTTATCGATAGGTGCTGGGGTGTATCCCTCTTGCGTTTCAATTAGCGAACGCGCTCTAATAAACATATCATGCTTGCCATATTGAAATAGTGGACGCCTTGATGGCTCTTGGGCAGAAGAAATTGAGATGAAGGGCAACAAATTTCTTATATCTGAAAAATCGAAACCAACCACAAGCTGCAGCTCGTAAATGGTTTGCATTGCCCCATGGTCTTTCACGTAATCGAGCAAGGCTCGAACCTGAAAATCGGACAGGAATAGCAGCCTACCAAGCTCTTCGGCGGTGGTTGAGTTAAGGTTGATGGGGTTTTCTGAATAGTAGATTAGATCTTCGGCCAACGCATCCACATCGATATTTTCGTCCTCACTATTCGCTACAATATTCTCAATAATATCTGCAATAATGCTTTGAGGATCGGCCTCGAACTCCTGCCCCCAAGCATATGATGTACCCATGGCTAAGGCAAAGATTACTCCTGTTATTAGACGCTTAAATATCATTGCTGGGGTGTTACTGCTTCAGGTACACGGGCTGATTGAGCACCAAAAACATACGAAATTGAGAAATGTGGAGTGTAGCCCAGTATCTCATGCCTTGAAAAGGCTAAATCGATCTGTATCGACGACACCTGATAACCCACTCCAAAGGTTAGTAACGAGGGGTTTGATGCCATCCCTAACCTGAAGAACAGGCTGCTTATGGGTTCAAACTCAACACCAGCCTTGAATGAGAACTCTGCATCGAGATTCTTCTCAACACCTGATGTCACCATAACCATATCGCCTACTTGGTATGCAACGCCTAGGTTCAACAGTGTAGGAATCCGCTGATCATCGAATAGCTTGCTACGGGTTGGATTCACCACGTGAAAGCCCACGTTAAAATTATCATTGGGGCTATAGATAACCCCTCCCTCGGCAGAAAGCACCATGGTGCTACCGTACTCACCCGCAACAAATACATGGTGTGCATTTAGCTGTACCCCTGCACTTAGTGTAGGCGCCAACTTCATACCATAGGCTAGCCCGAGCTTTGTTTGGCTAAACTGGCTAAAGCCTAACCGCTTAACCGAAAGGCCAAAGGTTCCAACCTTTACGGGCAGCAAGGCTCCCAGCGCACTAAAGCTTAGCTCAGGCGAGATGAACCTATTCTCATGGTGTACGCCTACCCATGGGTTCTCTAGGTAAGCCAAACCTGCCTGATTATGGAATAGTGACCACCCATCGATAATTGCTGTAGAGCTATAGCCCATAGCGCTTGACCTTGCACTTGGTTTTTCCTCGGGGAGATCGGCCATTGCAGATAATGGGAACACAGCCATATGCAAGGCAACCACAGCGACTATGATAAGTACCTGACGCTTAACCTCTCTGCATGTAACCTTTTGATTTATCATTTACCGTTTGTTCTGTATTCGAATTGAACTTTTGCTAGCTCGGCATTTGCCGATACCACCTTTTGAGCCAATTCTGATTTAAAGGAAACAACCCTATCGAAAACCTCCTTTTCGCTAGTTCCAATAATTTGAGCAGCCAATATACCAGCATTACGAGCTCCATTAAGCGCTACCGTTGCAACTGGAATCCCTGCAGGCATCTGAAGGATTGAAAGAATTGAGTCCCAACCATCGATGGAGATGGAAGCTTTAATTGGCACCCCAATTACAGGCAGTGGAGTAAAAGCTGCAACCACTCCCGGTAGGTGTGCTGCGCCGCCAGCCCCAGCAATAAACACCTTAACCCCACGCTCGTGCGCCTTGCGCGCCATCTCAGCCACCTGATCGGGGGTTCGATGAGCCGATAGAGCATTCACCTCAAAGGGTATTCTCAAGTCATTTAGAATTTTGCATGCCTCCTCCATCACCGACATATCAGAAGCGCTACCCATAATGATGCTTACCTTTGGAATCATAGCTATAATTTAAATTTTGACAATATAATACTTTTCAATTTGAAAGGACTTAGTAAATATAAAAAACTATACCGCCTATTTATGCATAATACTCGGGCGCTATCTCCTTATGCACCTCAACCATTCGTTCCTGTACTTCAAGTGCTAACTCATCAACACTCTTACCAACGAACGTCTCGGGCTGAATAGCAGGCAACACCCTCATGGTAAATTTTTGTGCCCCTTTTATTACGTAGCTGTTCTTTGGGAATACCTCCCTGCTCCCATTTATCACCACGGGCAAAATGGGGACATTCGTTTTTTTTGCCAGAGCAAACGCACCCTCTTTAAACCGCTTAATTGCACCGTCAACACTCCTGGTTCCCTCAGGAAATATCAAGACTGATGTACGATTGGCAAGGTGCTTCTGCGCTTCGAGCATCATCTTCTTTGCCCCCCGAACGCTGGCTCTATCTATCACAATGTGCCTATTAAGCCATAAGTTCCATCCAATAAATGGCACTCTGAATATTTCACGCTTTGCCACCCATTTAAAATGCATCCAAAGGCGATAAAGCAGCACAATATCGAATGCACTTTGATGATTGGCCACTATGATGTATGACTGTCCCTTTTTAATATTCTCCTTGCCAGCAAAATCAATTCGCCAGAATGGGTTTATCCAAATGTAAAACAAAGCCCATACAATGGAGTACCGCTGAAGAACCCACAATCGTCTGTCCCACCAGAAGGTAAGCAACCATACTACGACATCGCCAATAAAGAACAACGAGCATGTAAAAACCACTAGTAACCAAACTATTGGCATTACCAGATAATGTGCTAAGATTTTTCTCATTGGATTAAAAAACCTAATACATTGAAACCACAAAAATAATGTAATGATTGATTTGAACAAAAGCTTTATATGTAAACCGCCATCACCGCAACATTTCACGCTACAGCAAGGCAAATAATCTAGCGTAAAATCAGGCCAATCGGGTTGTAATTCACCCCCTTTTCACATTCATTAACTATTAACTAATCAAGTATTTTTGTATATTTGCAAACGAAATTGGTAATTATCAACTTACAGCATATAGGCTGTTTTTGGCACTGGGTTTGTATCTATTTGCACAAACAACTAAACATTTCAGTTTATGCAAACAAATTTTTAAAGTTATGAGAAAGATTATTCTAGCATTAACAATAATTATCTTTTCAACCTCATTTGGTGCCTATAGCACAGATGTAGTCCCTGCTGATACCATAATGCTAATCAGCGGAAGGAAGGTGGCAGTTAATGTACAAGGAGTTACCGCTAGCAGCATTACCTATATACCCCTTGAGAGCAACGAGGTGAAGGACATTGATAGGAAGCAAGTTCACAGGATTATATACAGAAACGGTAGAGTGGAAAGCTTTAACGATCTGGCCGTAATGATGGTGGATGAGGGTGACTGGAAAACAGTAATACTAACCGATAATTTGGAAGACGTTGAGGGCCTTTTTGCCCTTGGTGAAGCAGATGGCAAATCGTCGCCACAAAGCCGAAATGCCAAGGCTGCTCAACGTAGCGCCGACATCAGGCTTAAAAAGCGTGCGGTGAATATGGGTGGAATTGTGGTATATATTACTCACCGCGAGTCGAAAGGTGGATATGGTGAAACCCCTACTCATTTTGTGAAGGGAATAGTTTACGGGTTTGAACCACCAGAACAGTAAAAAAATTAAGCATATATCAACGATGAAAGCCTGCTGCACTGCAGGCTTTCTTTTATTGCAAAACAAATATCACTGGAATAACGAATGAAACTCTCACTGGACGCCCCCTTTGTTTTCCGGGTTCCCACAAAGGGCTCGATTCAATGACCCTAACGGCCTCCATATCCAGATTAGGATCTACTCCTCTTAGCACTTGCACTTTTGATACCTTTCCGGTGGGCTCCACAACAAATGATAAAATCACACGCCCCTGGACACCATTTTCAGCAGCAATCTCTGGGTATTTCAAGTTCCTATTGATGTAGTCCCTGAAGTTGTTAATATCGCCTCCATTAAACTTGGGCATCTCCTCCACAACAACAAACACAGCCTCTTCCTCAAATTCTCGCTCTTCATCCTCTACCAGATAGCTAACATCGTCAACGCTAATCATATCGCTATATTCTAAATCGTACAGAACCGCATCTGCTTCAATTTCAAAATCGGAATACAAATTCTTCTCCTTCAACCTCGCTCTAGGAGCAAAGGCTGCAGTTGGTTGTTGATAAGCATTGATTCTAGGTTGATGGCTAACAGCTGAACGCTTTGCTGCTGGACGAACAGTTCTTACAGCAACGGTCTCCGATGCTAGTCCTTCTACTCTTGTAGCCACTTCTTTGCTCGATGATTCGCCAGTTGCAGCACTTTCTTGCCTTGTAGTGGGCAAAGATTTAGATTTAGATTTTGACTCAACATCAGGCTCAGACTCGTCATTGGGTGTTGTTTTATGATCTGTTTTAGTAGGAACTGGAGGTGTAGGGATTACCTCCTCCACCTTGGGCAGAGGCTCGCCTAAGCTTTCCGAAACGATGGTTGGCTCAGGCTTGAGCGTTGAAGTGTAATAAATAATGGCCGAAATACCCAGCAACGCTGCTATTGATGCCACAGCCGATAGGGGCGAAACCATTCGTACAAGCCGTCCCCTCGTAATACCTCTTTCATCAACCTTAGCATTGAGCGAATGGGTAACTGATAAAATCTCCTCGGGATTATTAAGCAGGGCAAGCCCTTCCAACTCATCGACACACATAGGACAACCCGACAGATGCCGTTCAACGGCGTTCATCTCAACACCACTCAACTCGCCCTTTAGGTAGCGAACCAAAATGTTTTGCGGTACGCATTCCTGCCCATTGTACTTCATATCGATTTTACTGCTCATTGCCCCTTAGGCTTATCCTTAAGTTCCGTTTACCATTCTGAATATGGCTTTTTACCTGCCCCAACGTGTAGCCGGTAATACTGGCCACCTCGCTATAACTCTTCTGCTTTAGATAAAAGAGTTCGATACAAATACGCTGCTCCTCCGACAGGTTGGGAAGCATATGCTCCAATTTGCCCAATCGTTGCTCTAGCAAATCCTCATTATCATGATACATATTCTGTGACATTTCCACAAGCTGGGGATGATTATTTTTTCCAGCATCCACAACCACCTGCTCCCTCTTCTTATCACGGATAATATGTAAGCAATGATTTTTAGCCACCGTGTATAGCCACGATTTAAAATTTTGCACCGAGTGACTTTTTAAATCACCGAAAAGCTTTTCAAAAATCTGCATCACAGCGTCCTCACTCTCGGTGCGCGAGCGCAAGTATTTTAAACAAACCGCAAATACAAACCCTGTGTACCTTTTGTAAAGCACTCCTACCAGCTGCTTATCGCCACTCCTCTGGTAGCGGGCAACTAGCTCTAGGTCGGTTAGGGTCTCGGGTTTTGGCCTAAAAATCAAAGCTGTAAAATTAGATCATACAAATGTAATTTTTTTTTTGACTCAGCTTTATGGAAAATCGCTTTGTGCTGTATCTGCATAGGTAAACAAGAATGTTAAACCAAAAACTATACGCCATGAAAAAGCTAATAACCATTGCTTGGATAATTATTCTAAGCTCATTTACCACAGCCAGTACCGATACGGGAACGCTAACCGGCAAGGTTATCGACTCGGTTGAGAAAACACCCATTGACAAAGCCAAAATCACGGTTTACCAGCAAAGTAAAGTGGTTGCAGAAATATCAACAAGAAAAAGCGGAGATTTTAAGCTACAGCTAACCCCCGGAACGTACAACGTTGAAATTTTAGCCAAAGGTTACCAAGATGCTAAGGCAACAGTTCATATCCAAAGTGGGAAAGAAACCCACGTTAAGCTTACCCTACTAAAAACAATTGTGATTGATGAGTTAGAACTCGTAGAGGATGTGCTTTACTGCGTTGATGCCGAAGTTGCTCCTGCTAAAATGCGCGAACATTACACCATGGCCATAGGTGTGCCAGCTGCAAATTATGCTATGCAAACTAACGACTACATCCCCATTGATTTTAACACTGACGAGTACTCGCCCATCAGCGAGAATATTTTTAAGGATGCGCTTGTCAACCCGCTATCAACCTTTTCGGTTGATGTGGATAAGGCATCGTACGCCAACGTACGCAGATTCTTAACCCAGAGCCAAAAGCCCTATCGCGATGCTGTGCGCATTGAGGAGCTGATTAACTACTTTGATTACGACTATCCACAGCCAACAGATGGTCATCCGTTCTCGGTTACGCTGGAGGCCGACAAATGCCCATGGAACGAGCAAAACCAGCTCGTACTTATAGGGCTAAAGGGCGAAAATGTGAACGAGGAACAAATACCACCTAACAACCTGGTCTTCCTAATAGATGTATCGGGCTCAATGAATCCTGCCAATAAACTACCGCTACTAAAACAAGCATTTAAACATCTTGTAAACCAGCTACGCCCCACCGACCGAGTTGCCATAGTGGTGTATGCCGGTGCGGCTGGAGTAGTGCTCGAATCTACACCCGACACCGAGAAGGAGAAAATTGCTAATGCCATTGAGACGCTACAGGCAGGCGGTTCAACAGCAGGTGGAGAGGGTATTAAGCTGGCCTACAAAATTGCGCAGCAAAACTATATCCACGGGGGCAATAACCGCGTAATTATTGGAACTGATGGCGATTTTAACGTGGGGGTAAGCAGCACATCTGAGCTAAAAACTTTAATTGAGCAAAAACGCGAGAGCGGCGTTTACCTCACCATCTTAGGTTTTGGAATGGGCAACTACAAGGACGGACGGATGAAGGAGCTATCGATGGCTGGTAATGGCAACTATGCCTATATCGATAATATCATGGAGGCCAAAAAGGTATTTGGCACCGAGCTATGGGGCACGCTTTACACCATTGCCAACGATGTTAAAATTCAGGTTGAGTTTAACCCCGCCAAGGTGAAGGAGTACCGCCTAATTGGTTACGAGAAACGGATGCTAAACAGCGAGGACTTTAACAACGACAAAAAGGATGCTGGCGATATTGGCTGCGGCCATACGGTTACTGCTTTGTACGAGATTGTACCAGCATATAGCGATGATACTAACACAAGTATCGACCCGCTAAAATACACGCAGCAAACCCTTACCAACAGCAACGAGCTGCTTTCCGTGAAGCTACGATATAAGAACCCCGGGGAGAGCACTAGCCAGCTAATTACCCAAGTGCTAAAAGAGGCTAAAACTGAATCGACCAGCAACCTGCAATTTGCCTCTTCGGTTGCGGAGTTTGGAATGCTACTCCGCGAATCGGAATTCAAGGGAACCAGTTCCTTTGCCAACGCACTGGCTCGTGCAAAAAAAGCAAAGGGTAACGATGAATTTGGTTACAAAACCGATTTTATAAAGATGGTTGAGATGGCGGATATGATTTACAGATAGATGCTAACAAAAAATGCCCTTTGAACCTTGGGATTTGGTGGCTAATCGAATCCCAAGGTTTTTGAGTTCCAATTCGCAATTGTCGATTTGCAAAATTGTTGTAACTTTCATTTCGAATCACGGAAATAAAACTAAACCATCAGGCTATGGCACCCAAGGATGAAAAATCGGCAAAGGGAGAAAAGGGAAAATTAAAAGATACCCCAGCAGAACCTATAAACTACGAAGCTGTAGAGGACAAGAAAAAAATCAAGAAAAAGGTTTACGAGAAGGAGCTGTACAAGCTGCAAATTGAGCTTATCAAGCTGCAAGAGTGGGTAAAGCAGAACAAGCTAAAAGTAGTGGTGATTTTTGAGGGTCGCGATGCGGCAGGAAAGGGAGGTGTGATTAAAACCATTACCGAGCGCCTAAACCCACGCTTTTGTCGCGTGGTTGCCCTTGGCGTACCCACCGAGCGCGAGAAAACCCAGTGGTATTTCCAACGATACGTTCCACACCTGCCCGCAGGTGGTGAGATGGTACTGTTCGACCGCAGCTGGTACAACCGTGCCGGTGTAGAGCGGGTAATGGGCTTTTGCACCGATGATGAGTACATTGAATTTCTACGCTCCTGCCCCGAATTTGAGCGGATGCTGGTGCGTTCCAATATCATCCTTATAAAATACTGGTTCTCGGTTAGCGATGCCGAGCAGGAGAAACGGTTTAGGGCTCGCAATGAGGATCCCGTGAAACGCTGGAAGCTAAGCCCAATGGATATTGAGTCGCGCAGCAAGTGGGTGCAGTACTCCATGGCTAAGGATAAGATGTTTGCCCATACCGATATTAAGCAGGCGCCCTGGTTTGTGGTTCACGCCGATAACAAGAAACGTGCACGCTTAAACTGTATTCACCATTTGTTGAACCAGATTCCATACAAAGATTTGGCACCTGGCCCAATTGAACTGCCCGAGCGTAAGGATGACTTCTCGTATATCCGCCCGCCCATTACCGACCAGAACTTCGTGCCCAACGTTTTTTGATAGATATACCTGATTTACAGTGGGCTAATCAAGGTTAATTAGCACCTCGACAACACCGTAGTGAAGCATAGAATACGTGTACACCGAGGCGTTAGCGACCCCACCATCGAGCAACCTATAGCCTGCTTTAGCAGTAAGGTTGTTGGTTAGCTTAATGGTGGCGGCAATAAGCACATCCTCGGCACGGCCTTGCCGGGCAGCCAGCGCATCGGCATCGAGCACAAAGCCCAAACGGTTGGTGGCTGCCAATGCAGGTAAAAGTTTATAAGCGGAACCACTCCCAGATTGGTTTTTATGGCCTCCTGCTCGGGCAAACCCTTTAGGCCAATATTGGCATCGCACACTTTAAGCGCAATCCCTGCAAAAGATTGAAGCTGTGGATTTTGAACCCATTGGCAGCGATACGACAGCCTGTAGGAGTTGAACATGTATGTTGCATCAATATCGGTTCCAGCCAAAAAAAACTCATACAGTAAAGCTATATTCATATCCACAGCACCTCTTTACAAAAAACTCAAAAAGAGCCAGCACCACATGGCGCTCACCAATACGGTAACCAACCTTGTACCGCGAAAAGAATTTGGCACCTGGGCTTAGCTCATCGGACAGGGAGATAAACGTTACTACATCCCCTGGAATCCGAACATCGTTAGCTAGTTGAAACCACACCAGCCTCGACATCGGAAAGTAGCTGAGCGCTTAAACTATCAACACGAGTAAAAGCTATAAGAGATAGCGCAACAGCATAATGCTTAATTCTTTTGTGCATCGAGGTAGTTTTTGAATTACCTAAACGCAAAGATGTCCATATTTGCGTTGATAAGCTTTATAATCCGTGGCTAAGTATTTACCTTTGGATATTAAAACTTTTCGCGAGATGAGTCAAAACAAAACCAAGCCGCAGGGCTCCTACATAAGCTATTTTAGCAATTTGGTAAAGCAAAACGGAGGTATAAACCTAGCGCAGGGCATCCCCGGTTTTCAGCCTCCAGCTGAGCTTCGCAATGCGCTAAAGGAGTTGGTGCACAGCAATGTCCATCAGTATGCGCCGGGGTTAGGCAACTTTAGGCTGCTAGGCCAAATACACAGCCGCTACTCAAAAAGATTTAAGGTTGATATTGATAATTTTTTGGTTGTGCAGGGTGCCACCGAGGCCATTTCGCTTATATACACCTACCTTACCAAAAAGTTGGGCGGTGATTATAGCGTGCTAAGTTTCGACCCGGCATACGAGAGCTACAGCCAGCTACCCCAAATATTCGATCAGCCATTCGTTAGCTATCCGCTAAACAGCGAATTTTCAATTGATTTTGATCATTTAAAAAAGTCCATTTCCGAGAGTAACGTTAAAATCGTATTCATCTCGTCGCCGGGTAACCCATTTGGCAAAACGTGGAGTAAGGATGAGGTTAACCACCTTTTGAAGCTGGCAGAGGAGATGGATTTTTATCTGATTTTTGATGCGGTTTATAAGGACTTGTATTTTGATGACGAGCCATACCTTCCGCTGGAGCATAACTCGCCCAACGTTTTCTATGTGAACAGCTTCTCGAAAATGCTATGCATAACTGGCTGGCGCATTGGCTACCTTTACGCCCACGAGGAGCATCGGAAAGGGCTACGCTCAATACACGATTATATTGGGCTTTGCGCACCATCGATATTACAAGAAGCCCTAGCAACCTACCTTGAGGGCAATGAGTTTGGGGATAAGTTTGTTGCAAACTTCAGGAACGATGTTAAAGCCAACTTCAACTACCTTGCGCCCATACTGGAAAGGCTAGGATTTACAATTCCTCCAACCAACGGAGGATGCTTTATCTGGACAAAGCTACCCAAGGGCATTAACGATGGATTCGATTTTGCCAGCGAGCTATACAGCAAGGCGGGTGTGGCAACCATACCGGGCGAGCATTTT
>JAVERU010000086.1:0-13151 GCA_034006965.1 Tenuifilaceae bacterium | reverse complement strand
CAAGGGTTGGAACTTCACGCTTCGCGCATTGAATATTCTAAATTCCAATACCCGCGAGCTCAATACCCGAGCTTACGATTCAAGCGGGACCCAGATATTCTATCAGGATACCGACTACTACTGGTATGGCCCCATTGCCGAGCTGGCCATATCGTACGATTTGAACTGGAAAGGGCAAAGCAAGAAGGGTGGTAGTGAGTTTGGCAGGGATGAGTTTTAGGATTTTCCATATGTCAGGCTATACATGAGGCTATTCCAAATCTACTCGTGTTTGCCAATTATTATAGCCTCTTGTATTCCATTGCTGTTGAGGTTTGAGTCCAAGTTAAGAATCTTGTAAATGGCCAATATTTACCCAGCCCGAAGAGAAAAATTGTATATATTGCCACTCTGTTCATTGTTTGCTATTTTATGGGATTTGCGGTAATTTTTATCTGGTTTTATGCTTAAATATATAGATTCTTGGCTGGCTGGTTTTCTGTTTTATGTGATGTTAAATTGTTTGTAAATGCAATCCGCGAGCGAAAGGTGATGTTGCTGCTAACCATGAATAACGTGCTGGCTATGCTTCCTCGCGAGGAGTTTTTTCGCATTCACAAATCCTACATAATCTATCTCTCAAGCACCTTGAGGCCGTTGATCGACACGATGTAGTGGTTGGTGGAAAGCAAATACCAGTTGGAATAACCTATCGTGAGCATTTTCTTTAGATAATTAGGTAAACTTATGGATGTTGGGTTGCACTTAATAACCACTAGTGATGAGCTTGAGACGATAAGGGAGATTTACCTGAGTAGCTTCCCAGCGTCCGAGCGGCGAGAATTTAACGAGTTGCAACTGCAGGTGGCTAGGTCCGAAAACCAAATGTTTCAGGTTCGATCCAATAAAGCTGTCATTGGATTTCTTTCACTTTGGATTTTCGCAGAATTTGTTTTTATCGAGCACCTTGCCATTTCATCAACCCAAAGGGGGAAGGGATTTGGCAAAACGATTATGCAAAGGGTAATGGAAATATTTGCAAAGCCCATTGTGCTTGAGGTGGAACCACCTACCGACGATGTTAGCAGCCGTAGAGTTCGGTTCTACTCAGGTTTGGGTATGTCGATACTCCCAGTAGTATACATACAACCCTCTTACGATGGTGTTAAGCCTCCAGTTGAACTCAGGTTGATGACAAATTACAGCCAGTCAACCGATGCTTGGGTCGAGCACTGTGTCAGCATCATTACTTCAACAGTGTATAGCCTCTAGAATTATCTCAGCGGATAATTAGCTGACCTAACAACTCCTGCAAGCATTCCCAAGCAACTATTTTCACAACTTATGGATGCTGTCTGCCTAGTTGTTAAAAAATATCTCTAAATTAGTCTTTCATTAGTTTTTCAATCATCACAGCTCATTCTGTATGCGTTATATACTACTTCTTCTGTTTGCACTTGGTTCCATTACTCTTGAGGCGCAGCAGTCTGCTCAATTGCTTGAGCAGAGGATGAGCCAAGTGCAAGGAGAGGACCTAGTAAGGGTGAAAATTGAGCTGGGGAATATGTATGTAACTTCCAACCCAGAGCGTGGGTTAGAGCTTGGCTTGGAGGCAGCATTCCTATCTAAAAGGCTGGGGAGCCAACTTCTTGAGGGGCAAGCACTGCTGCTCATGGGGCTATCGAGCTTTCATGCTAATCAAACCGAAAATGCTTTAAGGTACTACAATAGAGCGCTTAACCACTTCGAGAAATTTAGCTATACCCGCGAACAGATAACAGCCCTCGAAGGGATATCAGAAATTTATAGTAGTGTTCGAAACTACGAGATGGCCTCAAGCTACTTGGTGCGGGCAATTCGGATAGCACAAAATATTAACGATCGAGACCTCCAGATAGCTTTACATCGACAACTTGGCGATATTTATCTTAATCAGAACAGCTTTACCCGTGCATACCAAGAGTTTAGCAAGGTGAATGAGATTCTTGGCGACGAGGCCTACTTAAGCACCGACGATCTTCGGGTACAAAGTGAGACCTATCGAAAGATAGGATTAGTGTATCGAAATTTAGGACAGTTTGAACAAAGTTTGCTCGCGTTTCGTAAAGCCGCTGCCATTGGCAGCAATGTTAATCTTACTGATGAGCAGATGGCCGATAACCTCCAGATAGCTTTTTCCCTTTACCTTTTGGAGCAGCTCGATAGCGCCTTAATCTATTACAACAAGGTGCTAGCCCACTACCAGCTGCAGAACGATACAATTCCAGTGATTGAAGTGTTGATTGATATAGGGGATGTTTTTTTCGAGAAGAAGCAGTATCGACAGGCCGTTGCAAGTTTTAACAGAGCATTTCAGTATGCCCAAAGTGTTGGTTTATTACAGGAACAGGTCACTGCTCTTGTTAACATTTCGCGTTGCTACGGTGCCTTTGGCGATTATCCTTCATCAACCGATTACCTTAATCAGGCCTTAGAAATTGCAACCCGCGAGAACCTTACTACCTCAGCTGCCGAAGTGTACCGATACCTCTCGCAGGTGTATGAGGAGGAGGGACGCTTCTCGCAAGCCCTCGATTACTACAAGCTCTGGGCTGAACTTCGCGATTCCATATATAGTGAGGAGAGTGGACAGAAGCTGGCGAGGATGCAAATATTATACGAAATTACTCAGAAGGAAAGGGAGAATGAAATTCTTCGACAGAACAACGAGATTCAAGAGCTACAGCTGACCAAAACCCAATATCAGCGTATGGTTTTTATCGCCTTGGCCCTATTCCTGTTTGCGTTGCTGGTGCTGTTCATCTTCTTTTTCAATGCCAAGCAAAAGGAGTTTGCCAAGCAAAAGGAGACCGAGCAGAAGATTATGGAGATGAACAAAAACCTGGAGAAGCGCATGATTCTCGAGATCAAAAAGCAGGAGAAACAGCAGCTGCTATTGGCCCAAAAATCAAAGCTAGAGTCGCTGGGAACCCTAGCGGCTGGAATTGCCCATGAAATAAACCAACCCCTTGGGGGCCTATCTATGGGGCTCGACAATATTTTAATACGATTAGCCGACAACAACCTTTCCAACGAGTACCTTAAGGATAAGGTAAACCTCATGTTCGAAAATGTTGATAGGATAAAACGAATAATAGAGCACACCCGAACCTTTTCGCGTTCCAACAAGCCCGCTTCGTTTGAGCGGGTCTGCCTCAACGAGGTGGTTAACAATACACTACTTATGGTGAGCGCTCAGTTTGCCAACCACAGTATCGACCTGGAGGTAAACCTAGCTCCCGTTATGGAAAAGGTAATTGCCGACAAGTTTAAGATGGAGCAGGTGGTTCTAAACCTTATCAGCAACGCTCGATTTGCTGTGGATGAGAAAGCCGCCGTAGCCGATAAATCGTACGTAAAACGAATTGAGGTCTCAACGTGGCAGAACTCCAATTTTGTTTGCATCTCAATACGCGATAACGGTGTGGGGATAAAACCCAAGGATATGGAGAAGATCTTCGATCCTTTTTACACCACCAAAAAGGTTGACAAGGGCACAGGGCTAGGTCTTGCCATAGCTTATGGCTTTGTAAAGGATATTCTTGGCGAGATTACCGTTGAATCAAAGGAGGGGGAGTACACCCAATTCGATGTTAAAGTTCCTAAATCATAGCTATGGAGTCACTAAGCATACTTATCCTAGACGATGAAAAGGTTTTTCGAGATGAAATTCGCGAGTTTCTCGAAAACGAGTCCTTTACCGTTAATGCGGCCGATAAACCTTCGGAAGCATTCAAAATACTAGAGAAGCTGCATGTTGATGTCTTAATCCTCGATCTTAGGCTGCCCGAGATGGATGGTTTTGCTGTGCTCGAAAAGGTTAAGCAGCTGTACCCACATATAGAGGTTATAATGATTACAGGCCATGGCGATATGGATGCCGTGATTCAGGCCATGCGCATGGGGGCTGTTGAGTTCTTCCCAAAGCCCTTCAGGTTGCTAGATATGAAGGCAGCCATTAAGCGCACGCATCGTTTCATCGATTTGGCCCATAAGCTAAACGAGGTGAATAAATCATTTGAGCTGTTATCCAGAGACCTAATGAATAACTTTGGGTACGAGATCATTGGCACTAGCAAATCCATTCAGCAGGTCATAGATTTGATGCGCAAGGTGGCGCAGGTGAGCAATACATCGGTGCTTATTACCGGCGAGAGCGGTACCGGCAAGGAATTGGTGGCCAGGGGTATCCATTACCTTAGCTCGCGGCGCGACAGCTACTTTCATGCTGTGAACTGCTCCGCAATCCCCGAAACCCTCTTCGAGAGCGAATTTTTTGGACATAAAAAAGGTGCCTTTACTGGTGCCAACGAGGATAAGGCTGGGTGGTTCGAGATTGCTAATGGAGGTTCCCTTTTCTTAGATGAGATTGTTGATATGCACCCCAACATGCAAAGTAAGCTGCTAAGGGTGTTGGAGGAGAGGAAGATACGACGACTTGGAGCGGTTAGCGATATCTCCATTGATGTTCGGATTATAGCGGCAACAAATCAGAATATCGCCGACCTGATAGAGATGAATAAGTTTCGTAATGACCTGTATTTTAGGGTAAACTCTTTCGAGATATATATTCCGCCCCTACGCGAACGCCCCGAGGATATTCCTGTACTGCTAAAATACTACACCGATTCTTTAAGCAAAAGGATGAATAAAAAGATTTCTGGGGTCGATTCCAAGGTAATTTCTGCGGCTTTAAGCTACCCCTTCCCTGGCAATGTTCGTGAACTCCGTAATATGGTGGAGCGAGCCATAATTCTTGCCGATGGCGACAGGTTAACCCTAAACGAATTCACGTTTGCAGGGTTAAAACCTGTTGATGAAGAGCTTGAAGGGGCTGGTGTTGAGGAGGTGTTCGATTTGGATGAGATTGAAAAACGGGCAATTATTAAAGCGCTTAAAAGCACGAACTACGTAAAAACAGATGCAGCTCAGCTGCTCAACATAACACGTCAATCGCTCGACAGGAGGCTCGAAAAGCATAATATCCAGCTCTAGCATAGTAGCGTTGAGCTGTTGTAATATTTCAACTTTCCGAGTTCTATTTTTCTGGCGATAACACAAAATAGCTTTCAGAGCAATGTTTTTTCTATATTGTTGTTTGATGATTGTTAACTTTGCCATCCAAAAATAATTTGTTTTATGGAGCTAAGTCTTTTAACCGCTATATCCCCCATCGATGGCCGTTACAGAAATAGCCTCGATAAGCTCGATGCTTACTTCTCTGAACTAGCATTAATCCGTTACAGGGTAATGGTAGAGGTCGAATACTTTGTTGCCCTTTGCGAGCTGCCTTTGCCTCAGCTAAAAGGAGTAGATAATAAGCTATTCGCCGATTTACGTAAGCTTTACAAAAATTTTTCGGTAAAGGATGCCCAGCAGATCAAAGATATTGAGAAGACAACAAACCATGATGTAAAGGCTGTAGAGTACTTTATAAAGGATCGATTTAAAGCCCTTGGGCTTGCTGATCACCTCGAGTTTGTCCACTTTGGGTTAACATCTCAAGATATTAACAATACGGCATTTCCCAGCATGCTTCGCGATGCAGGTCACGATGTTTACTATCCAATGCTTGATGTGCTTTTGGAGAAGTTAGAGCAACTCGCTCAGGTGTGGGCCGATGTGCCCATGCTGGCACGTACCCACGGGCAGCCCGCATCGCCCACTCGGCTGGGCAAGGAGATAAGCGTTTTTGTTGAACGTATCAACAAGCAGGTAAACCTGCTGCGTAAAGTGCCCGTATCGGCCAAGTTTGGTGGTGCCACAGGTAACTTTAACGCCCACCATGTAGCCTACCCTGAGATTGATTGGGTTGATTTTGCCAACACTTTTGTTAACGATATCCTCGGGCTTGAGCGATCGCAGATTACCACTCAAATTGAGCACTACGATAACCTGGCGGCTACTTTCGATAACCTTAAAAGAATAAACGTAATTCTGATCGACTTTTGCCGCGATATCTGGGCATACATATCCATGGACTATTTCAAGCAGAAGATCAAGGAGGGGGAGGTCGGCTCTTCGGCCATGCCTCACAAAGTAAATCCTATCGATTTTGAGAATGCAGAGGGTAACCTCGGGATAGCCAATGCCCTTTTTGAGCACCTGTCGGAAAAACTTCCCATCTCACGCTTGCAGCGCGATTTGACCGACAGCACCGTGATGCGTAACATTGGCGTACCCTTTGCTCACACCATCCTTTCAATGAATGCCATTGTAAAGGGGCTCGACAAATTGGTGATAAATCCAGCAGCCATTAATGCCGATCTTGAAAGGAATTGGATCGTTGTATCAGAGGCAATACAAACGATACTTCGCCGAGAGGGTTATCCTTATCCCTACGAAGCATTAAAAGATTTGACTCGCACCAATAAGGCAATTTCTATGGAGCATCTACACGAATTTATCGATAGGCTCGATGTGAAAACTTCGGTAAAAGAAGAGCTTAAAAAGATAACCCCATTCAATTACACTGGGGTATCCCTTTAGTAAAGAGCCACTCCACCTAAAACATAACAAATACCAGTTCACACCTAATGAAGAAGTTTTATAAGATATTTAAGTTCATCTTTCCCTACAAGTGGCAAGCTGCATCCAGCATCTTTTCCAATTTATTGGCTGCTTTCTTTGGCCTTTTTTCCATCGCGATGTTAATCCCATTCCTGGGGATTCTGTTTGAAACCTCCCCGCTTGTCGAAACTCCCCCCGAGGCGGCATCCCTTGACCCTACGTATATTAAGGAGTACTTTTATTACTTTGTAAGCCAGCTTATTATCAACAATGGCAAGTCGATAGCTCTCCTTTTTATAGTTGCTCTGGTGGCCCTAACATCTCTGTTCAAAAATCTTTTTGCATACCTAGCCCTTTGGTTTTTAGCGCCCATTCGCCTTGGTGTGGTTCGCGACATTCGCAATGCGCTTTACAAAAAGGTGTTGGAACTCCCCTTGGGTTACTATTCCGATGAGAAGAAGGGTGATATCATTAGCAAGATGACCACCGACGTGCATGAGATAGAGGTGTCCATTATTCGCTCTTTGGAGATGTTCTTTAAGGAACCTATTATTATTATTGTGTACCTCATCTTCCTTATCAGCATAAGCCCTCAGCTAACTCTTTTTGTTTTGGTTTTGCTCCCCATCGCTGGCGGAATGATAGGTAGAATTGGTAAATCGCTACGTAAAACCTCGTTCAAGGGTCAACGTAAAATGGGCGCTCTACTTTCCATTATTGAGGAAACGCTGGGGGGGCTTCGGGTAATCAAGGCCTTCAATGCCGAGTCGAGGATGCGGAAACGCTTCGAGAGTATTAACTCATTCTACTCGCGCCTCATGATTAAGATGTGGCGGCGGAGGGATTTGGCTAGCCCACTAAGCGAGTTTTTAGGAACTGTGGTTGTAGTCATGGTGCTATGGTTTGGTGCAAGGTTGGTATTTGAGGACAACGGAACCCTTAGCCCTGAGGCGCTGATTGCTTACATTGCGGGTTTTTATATGATTATCAATCCTGCAAAATCATTCTCCAGCGCATACTTCAACGTGCTAAAAGGTATGGCCTCTGCCGATAGGATTGACACCCTGCTGTATGCAAAAAATCCAATTGTTGATAGTGCTGGAGCAATTGATGTTGCTGGTTTTAATGAGAGCATAGAGTACAAGAATGTTAGCTTTAAATACCAAAACGATTATGTGCTCAAGAATGTTAACCTAAAGATAACCAAAGGAATGACCGTTGCCTTGGTTGGGCAATCGGGCTCTGGCAAGAGCACCATGGTGGACCTTCTCCCTCGCTTTTACGATGTGATGGAGGGTGAGATTTTGATAGATGGTGTAAATGTGAAGGAGTTTACCCTGACGAGCTTACGGAACCTCATGGGGAATGTAAACCAAGATCCCATTCTTTTCAACGATACCTTTTACAATAACATCGCTTTTGGGCTAGAGAACCCTAAGGACGACGATGTGATTACTGCTGCAAAAATTGCCAATGCGCATGAGTTTATTGAGGCCACACCCCATGGCTACTACTCCAGTATTGGCGATAGGGGCAGCAAGCTGTCTGGGGGGCAACGCCAGCGGCTAAGCATTGCTAGAGCCATCATGAAAAACCCGCCCATTATGATTCTCGACGAGGCAACCTCTGCGCTCGACACCGAATCGGAACGGCTAGTGCAGGATGCCATCGAGAATCTTATGAAGAATCGCACCTCTCTAGTGATTGCCCATAGGCTATCAACCGTAAAAAATGCCGACCTAATCTGTGTGCTGCACGATGGTGAGATTGTGGAGCGTGGCAAGCATGAGGAGCTACTTGAAAAGGGAGGTATTTACACCAAGCTATACCATCTACAGCAGTAGTGCACTAAGCCAAGTATATTGGCTTAATGCAATAATATCGCCATTGCGACGCTAGTGCCTTTTCTGGCCTTGTTGCCATCGTGCTTTTTCTTGGTTTGGCCAAATAGTTGGGTTGATTATGTTTTCTGTATTGATGAATAAAGGAATGAATATGAATTAGACCCAAAAGTTGGCTATGGAAAAAACATACATCGAAAACAAAGCATTTCATAAAATCGACTTTAAACGAAATCCCCCGCTAATTCAGGAGTATGAAAATTGCAGCTTTCGAAATTGCGATTTCTCCAATGGTAGCATTGCGGATTGCCACTTCACCGACTGCGAGTTTTTAGACTGTAATATTAGCTTGGCCAATTTAACCAATACTATATTTAGGGATGTGAACTTTAGGGGTTGCAAAATGCTAGGCCTACATTTTGATCATTGTAACAATTTTGGCCTTTCCTTTACCTTTGACGATTGTATTCTAAATCACTCCACGTTTTTTAAGAAGAAGATTAAGAGAACAACCTTCACTAACACCCAGCTGTTGGAAGTTGATTTTTCAGAGTGCGATTTATCCAGCTCGATATTCTATAGATGTGACCTTACAGGAGCCGTTTTTTACAATACAATTATCGAAAAAGCCGATTTTCGCACCTCGAATAATTTCTCAATCGATCCGGAAATCAATCGCATTAAAAAAGCAAAGTTTAGTGTTTATGGCCTCACTGGCCTTCTAGTAAAGCACGATTTGATGATTGAGAACTCCTAGTAGGATAATCCCGCCTAGAATATGTAAGTGAGCAGATAGAGGGTATTCGATGAATTATTTTGTATTTAGATACCCCGATGTAGGGGGCTAACCCTAGGTGTAACTTGTAAGCTTTTTAGCGAAATGCCCTGGGTTTTCTCTGTACGGGGGTACAATGCGTGCAGTTGCCACTAGTAAATAGTAGTTCGTTAGCTCTCACTCTTCCTAAAAAGTCATATATTTGTTTAACCCAATGGCAAAGCCGCATTACCGTTTGTAGATATCATACATTTGGAGTTGCTCGGGGAGGTAGATTCAAAACCCATTATATTACATAGCATGGAGACAAAACAAGACCTGAAGCTGGCAGTGATAATCGATGCCGACAACGTACCTTCTGAGAATGTTAAAGGGATGATGGAGGAGATTGCGAAGTATGGAGTTCCAACCTTCAAGAGAATTTATGGTGATTGGACCAAGCCGAATTTAGCCCGTTGGAAAAATGTTCTTTTGGAGAATGCCATTACGCCAATTCAACAGTATGGTTATACCACTGGTAAAAATTCTACCGATTCGGCTATGATAATCGATGCAATGGATATTTTATATACAAGCAAGGTGGATGGGTTTTGTATCGTGTCGAGCGATAGCGATTTCACCAAGCTTGCAACTAGGCTCAGAGAATCGGGTATGAAGGTTTTTGGATTTGGTGAGAAGAAAACCCCTTATCCATTTATCGTTGCCTGCGATAAGTTTATCTATCTTGAGATTTTAAAGGGTTCCTCAACAGCCGAAGCTGCAGAGAAACAGAAACCTAAAACCACCAACGATTCAGCACAAGATACAGTTCAGCAAATCGACAAAAAGATTGTAAGGCTAATTTCTTCAACCGTTAATGATATTGCTGACGAGGATGGGTGGGCCTTCCTAGGTGATGTTGGAAATCTACTGATCAAGAAGAAACCCGATTTCGACCCCAGGAACTATGGGTTCGATAAGCTTACCCCTCTGATCAAATCATTGAAACGAGATTTTGAGATCGACGAACGGATGACGGAAAGAGCCTCGATTAAGCTTGTTTACATCAGAACTAAGAAATAGCATAGCGCAGCAAGTGTTAGGGTGATATGCAAATGTATGCTATAGCCTGGTGGCACTATTAAATGGGGTAGGGCTCATGTATCAAAGTATGAGTTACCCAGAAGCAAAAACACCTCAAAACTATACGTTTTGAGGTGTTTTTGTTGGTTAATCCCGATATCAGCGGAGAGACAGGGATTCGAACCCTGGGTCCGCGCAAGGCGGACAACGGTTTTCGAGACCGCCCCGTTCGACCACTCCGGCATCTCTCCTTACAAAAAAGGAGATTCCCAAAGAATCTCCAAACATTGGCGGAGAAAGAGGGATTCGAACCCCCGGTACCTTGCGGTACAACGGTTTTCAAGACCGCCGCATTCGACCACTCTGCCATTTCTCCGCTGCAAAGATACCCTCTTTTTGGTTTCTAAAAAATTTTTATCTAAAAAAAACTTTTAAAAATATTGCTCTACCCCTTGGTTTTATCAAGTTTTTTTCAATAATTTAGCGTTTGAGTTTCCAGGCGTGGAAATTTTTTGTAAAAAACATTGAAAAACAACAGTTTTTTTGCCTATTCATTTGGTTAAGCCAGCAAATACGCTATATTTGTACTATCAAGTTTAGGTAAACTAACTATTTCTAACCCTAAAAATTTAGTATTATGAACAAAGCTCAATTAATTGATGCAATTGCAGCAGAAGCTAAAATCACTAAGGCTGATGCAAAAAAATCTTTAGATGCATTTGTTAAGGTAACAGGTGGTGCTCTTAAGGGCGGTGATCGTGTTGCTCTAGTTGGTTTCGGTTCTTTCTCAGTTTCCGAGAGAAGTGCAAGAACAGGACGTAACCCTCAAACTGGCAAGCCTATCACCATCAAAGCTAAAAAGGTTGTTAAGTTTAAGCCAGGTAGCGATCTTAACGATTCAGTTCAGTAAGTTGCAATTAAGATAATGGGGGGGACATCAATACTTTTGGTGCCCCTTTATTATTTTGTACCCATCGGATCCGTTCTATAACTTCAGCTTTTAACCTTTCCACCCCTTGAGCCATGTCTTTGTCTTTGGAACAGAAATACGCGCTAATCAGCCACTTCTGCAATTTTATTTCCGAGAAGCGATTGGAGCTCCTTAAGCATGTGCTAGATCATAGAACGCGGTATGCAACCGTTGTGCTCGAAGATATTTTTCAGTCGCAAAATGCAAGCGCAGTTCTGCGTTCATGCGATTGCTTTGGGGTTCAGGATGTACATATTATTGAAAATACTAATCGATTTAATGTTAACCCCAAAGTAGTAATGGGGGCAAGCAAATGGCTTACTGTTAGTAAGTACAATCGCCATGACCATAATACTCTTACCGCCATTAAGGCGCTCCGGCAGAATGGGTATCGAATTGTTGCAACATCACCCCACACATATGTTACCACCCTTCAAGATTTTGATGTAGAAAAAGGCAAGTTTGCATTGCTTTTTGGAACCGAACTAACCGGACTCTCGCAGGTTGCCCTCGATAATGCCGATGAATACCTGATGATCCCCACCTATGGTTTCTCCGAGAGCCTTAACATCTCCGTGTCGGCGGCCCTTTGCCTTCAGAACCTGACCGATAGGCTGCGCTCATCGCCGGTTAGCTATAAACTTGCTGAGGAGGAGCGCGCCAACCTGTTTTTGGAGTGGCTACGTAAGTCCATTAAAAGTTCAAGAGCTATAGAGAAGCGATTTCTTGAAATGTCTTAAGCTGTTGACAAATAGCTAAAAGGGCTGTCTTTTGGCTCATATTTGAGATTATTTATCAGCAATAATATGCTACTCATCATTATATTTCGTAAATTCGTCATATAATTCTATACCTTATACCTATGAAGTGCATAGTAATTGACGATGATGAATTAACCTGCCGCGTGCTAGAGGATTACGTTAGTCGCACCAGCTTTTTGGAGCTTGTGGGCACCTTTAGTAATGCTGTTGATGCAATTAATTTCATTAACTCTGGGCAGGGCGTACACCTCATCTTTTTAGATATTGAGATGCCTGAAATGACTGGCATAGAGTTTCTTAACACCATAACGCATAAGCCACAGATCATCATAGTATCATCGCGCGAAAAGTATGCCCTTGAGGCTTTTGAGCACAGCGTAACCGATTACCTCCTCAAGCCTGCCACCTATGCTCGCTTCTTTAAGGCTGCTAACAAGGCCCTCGAAAATTTCGATAAAGCCCAAAGCCTTAATCTATCTGACGAGAT
Source organism: Tenuifilaceae bacterium (assembly GCA_034006965.1). GTDB lineage: Bacteria > Bacteroidota > Bacteroidia > Bacteroidales > Tenuifilaceae > Perlabentimonas. Next base: position 727 of record JAVERU010000086.1, on the reverse strand, counting down.
TTTTATCAAGAAAGGAAACTCACTGGTTAAAATCAAGTATAGCGACATACTGTGGGTTGAAGCACTTGAAAACTATGTGGTAATTAATTCGTTAACCGATAGGTACACCATTCATTTCACCATGAAAGCTATTGAGAACCAGCTGCCATCGTCACACTTTAAGCGGGTTCATCGATCATTCATAGTGAATATTAAGGCCATTAACAGCATCGAGGATAATACGGTGATAATAAAAACACACGACACAAAAAAGCAGATCCCCATAGGGAAATCCTATCGCGATCAGCTCTTGAGTGATATCAACCTAATGAATAAATGATTCTTTAAACGCTAATGGTAACACATCGAGAGCTTTTCTTAAAGCATATTGCGCAAACTTCTGATGCACCCCTTACGCTTGAAGTAGCTAAAGCCGAAGGGGTTTATCTTTACACGCCTGAGGGCAAAAGAATTTGCGACCTAATTTCTGGCGTATCAGTAAGTAATGTTGGCCATTCGCACCCAGCGGTGGTAAGCGCCATATCGGAGCAAGCCGCAAAGTATATGCACCTAATGGTTTACGGCGAGCTCGTGCAGGCTCCGCAGGTTAAGCTTGCACATGCTATTGTCAACTTGTTACCCCCAAATTTCGAGAGCGTGTACTTTGTTAATTCGGGTAGCGAAGCCGTTGAGGGAGGCGTTAAGCTGGCCAAGCGATACACGGGTAGGCCCGAAGTAGTGTCGATGC
>JAVERU010000085.1:0-13381 GCA_034006965.1 Tenuifilaceae bacterium | reverse complement strand
AGCATAGCTGGCAACCATCGCATGATGTTTCGGAAATCTCAATCCGTCCGTTTATATTGGTTATGGCATCGAAACGGCAGTAATCCATACACAAACCACAGCTGGTACACTTTTCGTAATTGATAACAGCCTTTTGGCCTGCAATGTACACCTGCTCCTCGCTATGCGTTGGATTAAATATGATATATAGGTTTGCAGCATCCACATCGCAATCGGCTAGTAACACTTGCTCCGACAGCGTTGCAAACGCTGCGCTAATGCTACTTTTCCCGGTTCCTCCTTTGCCGCTAATAATGGCTACTTCCATAATAAATAATCCTTAGAATATATAGAAATAAATATCTTTAACATTAGGTATTTATCACAAATTGCCACGGGCTTAAGCCCGTGATTTATTTTTGTGAAATCTTATGGCTTTGAACCCCATATTATTTATAGTCAATTGGGCTAAAGCCCGGATCATCTTGTCTTATTCTATCCACGGGCCTGCCTACTGCAAGCAGGCTGAAGCCCGTGGCAATTAATTTTGAAGATCCATACTACATATATTATCAAAAACTGCAAGTAGCTTCTCCTGCAATTCAGGTTTTTCTTTGGCTACAATATTTCCTTTTGAGTAAATTGATGCTATCTCCCTATCGAATGGAATCTCCATAAGCAGAGGTATTCTCTCATCCTCTAAATATTGGTATACCGCTTTATCGCCTAAACCGGCGCGATTTATAATTACACCACAATTTTTCCCCATGGTTCGTAGGGTATCAACCGATTGTTTTAAATCGCTCAAGCCAAATGGGGTTGGTTCAGTAATAAGGATAACATAATCGGCATGCGAAACGGTTTGAATAAAAGGGCATGAGGTCCCTGGGGGCGAATCCATAAGTACAACCTGCCCATTACCTACAGCATTAATTGCCTTTTTGATAACCGAAACCGGTGAGTAAACGCCCACATGCACCCTAGCCTCAACCACCTGCGATGTGCTGGACATGGGGTAGTATTTTATCTCGCCAAGCGATACCACCTTCTCGGTTATGGCGACATCGTTACAGGCAACCGAACAAGCGCCACAACCATGGCACAAATCGTCCATCACCTTAATTATTTTTGATGGTGGTATAATGAAAATTGCGTTATAGGCGCAATAGTCATGGCATCGGCCACAGTAAGTGCACTTGTTCTCGTCGATTACGGGTACTAGCTGTGTTACATCTATTGTTTGTGTACACTGACCGGTGAAGAACACCATATCGTTTGGTTCCTCGGCATCGCAATCGATAAGCGTGACTGGTACACCGTTTTGTTGCAAGCTGTAAAAAAGGCTGGTTGACACAAGCGTTTTACCCGTGCCTCCCTTGCCACTGGCAATGGCAATTTTATAATTTGTGTTACTAGTCATATTTAAGCCTCATTTCCTCAACTGTGAGGGTAGGTTCAATTACCTTTTGATAAAATGGTGATTTCCAAGTTTTGAGGTTTGAATGTGTAGTGTAGTATTTTTGGGGAATTGGATGAGTTCCGACCACCACTTCGAGCCCAAACTTTTCGGGGATAAACTCCATGAAGTGCTTTAACCTTGGGCAAGGCGGGTAGCCCACTACCAAACCAGTTGCCAAATGAATAATGGTTGCCCCATTTTTTTTCATCTCCTCGGGAGCATACTCAATGTTTCCGCCTGGGCATCCACCACAAGTGGTGTAACCCACCACCTCAACATCCATATCCTTGTAACGATCAAAAGCCCCCTCGCGATTCTTGAGTGAGCGGAAGCATTTACCTCCCGCACAGGTATGATACCTGTGGCAAATTATGATACCAATCTTTACTTTTTCCATAGCGCCATATTGGTTTAGTTTGTTTGATACTGCTTATTGTAAACAACAAAATCGCCTTTTGTAACACCTAACATTTCGGCTATCAGGTCGCACTTAACCATTAACAGAAAGAAGATTCGGGAATCGTTCTCGCCAAGTAATCCTTCCAAATTACCCTGCCCTTTTGACATGATTAGGTCGGCCGAGCGGAACTCCTCCTGAAACTCCCTGCTGCACCTATCGAGAATGGTTGAGGGAGCATCGTAGCCATTGGATATTACATCAGCAGCGTAATGCATTCCCACCTGAACCGAATCATCCACAGTTACATCATTCAAAATTGGTGCACCCTTCACAGCAAAGCCGATATTGCCATGCATAATGGTTTCGATGAGTAACCTGTCGAACACTATTTCACCAGCATTATCGCCCAGGTAAAGCACCTTGCGGGCCTTCTGTAATCCCTGCCTAAGCATCTCCGAGTTATCTATTGCAAAATCGGAAGCAAAAACCCTATCAATGGTTTTATGAATATCGAAGCTGTTACTTGCTCCATAATCCATGATATTGCCAGCTATGGCAAGCTTTAGCGCCATATTGAATGCGTTCTCCGATGCGATCACCTTGGGCTTCCACTCATCGTAAAGTTCAAGGGCAACCCTATTGCTCTCCTCCTTCTCCTCCCTAAACGGGTCGTCAATATTGATGATACGACAAAATGTTTTATTCAGATTCCTCTGAATAATGGGTGCGAATCCGCTACCATCGGTTTCTATGGTAGTGTAGAAATACTCGAGAAAAGCCTTTTGCTGCGTTTCGCTTACATCAAATTTCTGGAACAGGCGCTTATAGGTTTTCAAAAAACAGGGAACGCACCTTTGGTCAACCATACCTAAGCAAAAATTAATGGCTACACCCGTGGTCGTGGCCTTCGCCATGATTACAGTAGTTGGCGCTTAGCTGCAATTTATCACCAACGAACTGATTAACAATCTCCTTAGGATCAATCATCGGCGCGCCAATAAATACGTTGATATTCTGCTCATGAAATAGGCTAATGGCCTTTTGCCCCATACCACCTGCAATAACATCGGTTACGCCAAGCTGAGCCACCCAACGTGGGTATAAGCCAGGCACGTGCTCGGGGGGCGTGTGGGTCTGAAAATCGGCAATTTTACCGTTCTGCACATCAACTATGGCAAATTGCTCACAATGTCCAAAGTGAGCGCAAAGTTCACCATTCTCTAATGGTATGGCAATTTTTTTGTTCATTTTAATTGGTTAATGGTTATAAAATACCCAAGGGGTGACTTACCGTCCCCCTTCGGGCTTTAATAGTTTTTAGATTAAACTCCCCTAAACCTATTCTGCATTCCGAAACCACGCCCCCTTGGGCCTCTGCGCCCCAAGCCACGGCCATAGCCAAATCCACGGCCATAACTTTCGGGTAGGTTTTCGGGAGCCTGGTTAGGCTCGTCGGTCGGAGCAGTACGACCTGCACCAAAATTGGTGCATCGTCCCATTCTGCGGCCAGTCATTGGACCTTGTCCGACTGGACCTGTTTGATTAAATCCTGGCATAATGTAAAATGATTAATGATTAATGATTAATAATTGATTGACCTGCCAGCCGATAGGCAGGTTGATTGAAAGATTGGGTGATTGGGTGATTGGATGATTGGATGATTGGATGATTGGATGATTGGTGCCTGCCTCAACTTGCTTTGGAATGCAGAGCATAGCAAAGGCTGGTTTAGTGCTTGCCTATAGCAGAATTGAAAAAATTTATTATTTCTCATCCGTTCTTAGGCGCTTACCTTGCCCCTCGCCACATCCAGCTTTTCTTTTCTTACCCATTCCATTGCCAAGCTTGGCAAGTTTTTCAGCATCGTCAAGGCTAGAACATTCGCCCAACCTTCGACCAGACTTAGCTCCTTGACCATCTGGCCCAGTTCCATCTAATTTTGGCATAAACACCTCCTCTCTTACTTTAGGTTATGTTGAACCAGAATTGATTGATTGATTGATTGATTGATTGACCTGCCGTTTGCAGGTAGGTTGATTGACCGACTGCCTGTCGGCGAGGCAGCCAATCATTGAATCTTTCAATCACTCTTTATTAGAGACGCTGCCATGACCTACGGACGATGGCAGGCCTAATAGTCACTCGCAACTCTATCAACCAATCACTCAATCAACCAATCATAAAATCACCCAATCAACACAACCTCATCAATGATTCAACATCTGTATTATTTCCCTAATGGTTTTAGGTTCTTTCACAACAATCATCTGTATTTGCAGGCTGTCAACCAACGATTTTATCTTCATGCCAAACTCACCCGATACAATTTTGCTCACATTGCGCGATGCAATCACCTGAACCGATGCTGGGCCGGCACCGTTCTCAGCCTCCTTGTTCGGGTTTGGAATAAACTCCGTCGATTTACTTTCGGTATCGTAAACCACAAAGTATGAGCAGCGCCCAAAACGCTCATCGAGCTTTGAGTCTAAAGAATCGCCTGTTGATGTTATTGCAATTTTCATCTTATAATTTTTAAAGTATTGCTTGTTTTCTAATCATTCGCTTGCCGCATTGGGGGCAAGTGTTATGGTTACATGGCCGACCATGATCATGGGGCATTTCGTAACCACAGCTAACACAAACACACAGATCAGAGCAGGACTCTACATCAGATTCATAGCAGTCGGCTAGCTCTTCACAGCCTAAAACCTCAACGCTTCCACACAAGGGGCACCGAGTTATCTCAATATCCTTCTGTGGATTGTTGAAATAGCACTTACAGTCTTTGCAACGATACCAATCACTATCGAAATACACCTTACCCCCATCGATGCTTAATTGCCGCCCTTCGGCAAATGCTTTGGCTACCTTTTGCCTAGCCGAGGCATAAATGCGGGTAAAGGTTGGGCGCGATACGCCCATGGCTGCCGATGCTTGATGGTGGTTGTACATGTCGTAATCGCACAGCCTAAGGGCTTCGTACTCCTCGAAATGCATTATAACGGACTCTTTCCTTGCCTTATCCAGATCGGGCCCATATGGCTTAAACCCCTTTATTGGCGGAGGATTTACTACTTTCCTTAGTTTCTTAATTCGTGGCGACATCTCAACATAAGATCATTTGTTCGGTACAAATATAGTGAACATATGCTCATTTCACAAAATTTTTGTTAAAAAATTTAAAAGCAATAAAAAAGGGGTTGGCATTACACCAACCCCTAATAAAAGCATTGCTTTAAGCTTAAAGTACGCTTAAACTTAATATATTAAAAACCTCGTACTCAGCCCTATGAATAATATGTGAAGGGATATTGCTTGCATAATACTTTGCACCCCCCATAACCTTAAATCTCTGGAAATTCCTAAAATGCTCAACTCCTGCCAATCGTTCAATTAACAGCACTAGCATACCTTTATAGTTACGAGGCTGAGGAACAAGATAGTCGGCAATTATAATTACACGGGCAACAGAGCAAGCTTTTGTTAACAGCGCAATTGCAAGCTGTTTGTCGATAGAATGAATAATCATAGGAAAAATAGCATAATCGAACTTTGAACCGACCTGAATATTAAGAAAATCATCGGCAATAAACTCAAAATTTGGGTGGTCTACCTTGCCCCTTGCTGCTTTTATCATTTTGGAATTTAAATCGACTCCAACATAAGAGTTTATCTCCTTTTGCAATAAAGCACTAGCCAGCTCACCCGTTCCACAGCCCACTTCAAGAACATTTGCCCCATGCTCTATCTGCGCTACTACCCTGCGAGTAAGACCGCTAAGCAGTGGTGAGATTAATATATCGTACCAGTTTTTATACACCATATCATCTTCAATATCAAAAAAAGGCTATAAGATCAATAATTGTTTGAAATACAAGTGGGCAACGGAATATCTTTTTGCATATATTTGCGCACTTTTTCGCAAAACTATGAGTGCAATTTACACAATTATCCTACTGGTGCTATCGAACACCTTCATGACCCTTGCTTGGTACGGCCATCTTAAATTTAAGGAGATGAGCTGGTCACAGGGTCTAGGCCTTTTCTCAATCATTCTGATAAGCTGGGGGATAGCTTTTTTTGAGTACATATTCCAAGTTCCAGCCAATAGAATTGGCTTCAAAGGGAATGGTGGGCCGTTCTCGCTGGTGGAGCTTAAGGTAATTCAGGAGGTTATTACCCTTGTTGTTTTTATGATATTCACCTTGCTGATTTTTAAAACGGAATCGTTTCGGGTGAATCACCTAATCGGGTTTGTATTCCTGGTTCTTGCAGTATTCTTCATATTTAAAAAATAGCCACTGCATTACATAAAGACAAGGGGGGGGCACATAATGCCCCCCTTGCTTTATGTTGCATGTATAATTATCCCAAATCGCTTATCCTCTCGAGTTTATACGGATCAATTATCTTCACCCGACGACCATCGAGCTCAAGTATCTTCTCGTTGGCAAAAGCCGAAAGGGTTCTAATGGCATTGGATGTGGTCATATTCGACAGGTTAGCCAAATCTTCTCGCGAAAGGTATACCCTTAGGGTTTGGTTGTCATCCTCAAACCCATAAGTATCGCGAAGGAATACCAACGATTCGGCAAGGCGGCCACGAATATGCTTTTGGGTAAGCGTTACGGTACGACTATTGGACATTCCCAGCTCGGTAGCCACCGATTTAAGAATATGGTATGTTAAGGGTGCATTCGACTGTAGAATTTTGATAAACGAGCTCTTTTCGATAGTTGCAATTATGCAATCCTCCAGCGCTTCAGCCGAGGCTATGTGGTTCTCATCGGCCAGCAGGGCACGATACCCAATAAAACCAATGGGTTTCGCCATGCGAACTATCTGATCGCGGCCTCCTACACCCTCTTTAAATATCTTAACTTTGCCTTTAGTGAGGCACACCAACCCCTTGGGTACATCACCATCGCGATAAATAAGCTCACCCTTACGGTAGTGCGAGCACGAGAAACCTCTAAATAGTTGCTCTTTCTCGCGAGCTCTAAGATTGTGGAAAAGCGAGCAGACACCCTCGAAAGCGCTTTGAATATCTATAGTTGGATGGGCCATACTTATTATATTTTAATAAAGTACAACAAACGATTGCAATTAATCACCTGATTATTACGCTATTATTCAAACAGCAACAATCAAAGGCATACAAAAGATTTGCAAAGATAATAAAAATGTTTTACAGCAGAAAAAAGAAATAATTGCTAAGCCTAGTATTTTGCCACGAGCGGCATACGACGTCCAGAGCCAAACGCTTTGGACGAAACCCTAAGGATTGGTGCAGACTGAAAACGTTTATACTCGCTTATATTAACCATCCTAAGCGTTTTGGTAACCACATCACCATCGAATCCCATTGCGATAATTTCCTCCTGCGACTTATGCTCTTCGATGTACTGAAACAATATCCTATCAAGCACATCGTAATCGGGCAGCGAATCGGAGTCCTTTTGGTTTGGCCTTAGCTCTGCCGATGGTGGTTTGGTTATGGAGTTTACAGGTATAATCTCCTGATTCTTATTGATGTAATGAGCAAGCTCAAAAACTTGTGTTTTATATACATCTCCCAGCACCGATAGCGCACCACACATATCGCCATAGAGTGTTCCGTATCCCACAGCAGCTTCACTCTTATTCGATGTATTTAGAAGCAAATGACCAAACTTATTTGAGAGCGCCATTAGCATTACACCTCTTATGCGAGCCTGGATATTCTCCTCGGTCAGGTTTTCTGGTTGACCTTCGAAAATATGGCCTAGGCTACTACGTAAAGTATTGAACGTGTCCTCAATACTAACTATATCATACTGTATATTAAGATTTTGTGCGAGCACCCGGGCATCCTCAATGGAATGATTGGATGAGTACTGCGATGGAAGCATTAACACCCTGATATTTTCTGAGCCTAGCGCACGCTGTGCAATCGCCAACGTAACGGCCGAGTCAATACCTCCCGAAAGCCCCAAGGTAGCTTTTGAAAAGCCCAACTTGTTGAAGTAATCACGGACTCCAAGTACCAGCGCATCATGAACCTGAGGAATACAATCCTCTTGCTGAACCTTTTGCTGCCTCAGGTTTTTAGCGAGATCATCAGCGTCAATAACTTGAATATCCTCCTCAAAGCCCTTCAAGGTTAGGGCTACTGTACCATTGCCATTTAATGCCAACGATCGGCCATCGAAAACCAGGTCGGTATTAGCGCCAACTTGGTTTACAGATACCAACGGAATTCCAAATCGTTTTACATTCCCCTGAAACACCGTAAGCCTTCGGCTTAAGTTTCCGCAGGCAAAGGGCGATGCCGCCACATTAATAATAATATCGGGGCTCTGCTTGGCCAGCTCCTGCATGGGTGATGTGGAGTATAGCTTGCCCCTACCCATACCCGATGAGGGTGGTTGATCGTCCCAAACATCTTCACAAACTGTAATGGCCAAACGCTTTCCGTTTAGCTCAGCTACATGAAATCGCCCATTGGGCTCAAAGTATCTGTACTCATCAAATATATCATACGTTGGGAGTAACGCCTTGCTATGGATGCTTTGAATTTCACCATCATTAAGGAAGAATGCTGAGTTAAACAGGGGTTTACCCACTGGATTTTCGTTGTAGCTTGGTCCGCCCAAAATTGCTGCAATACCATGGCACACCTTTGCTACTCTGCCCATTGACTCTATGCAACGTTCAATAAAATCGGGGTGAGTTAGCAGATCTTGAGGGGCATAACCACATATGGCCAGCTCGGAGAAAACCACTAGTTCTGCTCCTTGCTGCTTGGCAAATGCTATGGCCTCGGTAATCTTGTGAACATTCAGATCAAAGTGGTTTACAGTATAGTTAAGCTGTGCTAGTGCAATTTTCATAGTTACAAAGATGTTGTGCTACCAAATAATTTGCTGCTTTAACTTTTTTACGACACGAACCGGCTAAAACTATGGCCAACAAGACCCATGACAAGGCTGCAACAAGGGGGCTAAAGTAGAGCTTGGACGTATCGAGCGCTGAGCCTAAAATTAACGAGCCTACAGAAATTACCCCTGCTCCAACTGCGTATGATATTTCGTTGTAAAACCAGGCGTATGGAAACAGATATGCCCCTGTGATGATAGCATAGGTCATAATAAAATGGCTAGGCATTTTAATTTGCATAAAAATCAGAAATGGGATGAAGAATAGCTGCGCAAAGCTTAGCCACAAACCAAGGGGTTGTAACGGGTAATTTGCAATTTTCCGTTGGGTTTTAATCAATCTCAACATTAGTAACGCTAACGGGAGCATTAACGCACCCACCATAAATGTTAGAACGCTCTTGCTATACGAATCGAACGGTAGGCTCCAGATGATGGTAATGAGAATCCAAACTAAACTTGCTGAAACAATAAAATCGATTCCATTTTTGGCCTTTACGGATAGCTCATGCTTCAGCCCAGACAATTCGTTATGATCCATAAAACAGGGTGTTTTGGAACAATATAGTTAAAAAACTAACCCCACTTTGAGCCCAAAAGTACCTACATTCAGCCCTTTGTACGACTCTTTAAGCGGATGGGTAAGCCCATTGGAGAACGTTAGCCCCGCAAGTATTGATGATGGACCGCCAAGTGAATACTGAACACCTGCTCCGAAATAGTACGATAAATATGCAAATTGCATTTGTGCTTTGTCGAGCACCTCACGGTCAACATCCATCTCCTCAATCCATGCAAAGCCCTTAAGCCTAACATTTGCTTTTAAACCCAGATTGGCATAAAAGGTGGTGTACCCAATCTCGTTTGTTTTAAACTTAAGCCCCAAAGGTATACTGATGTACTGCCCTTTAACCTTAACGCTTGCCCCCTGATTTACCTGATACACGTCATCGAGGGTAACAATGGAGTCGCCGGTATTGTTGAATACAATATTACCACCAACATTGGCTATGGATGCACCCGTGGTTATGGCATACCTGTCGGCAAAATATCTCTCGAGACTAAAACCTGCATTAAAACCCACAACTGGCCCGTTGGATGAGAAGGCCTTGGTATCAGACCTATACCACGATAGCTGAGGTTCGCCATACACGCCAAAGGCGATGTATTGTGCTTTTAACTCCATTGAGGTTAGCATAAAAATTGCGATTAGAGCAGATAATATAGCACCTTTAGTTTTCATATTGCGTAAGAGTTTGTCCGTGTGGGCAAAGTTATTTTAAAAGTTTGGGTTAAAAAATTATTTTTGGATGCAAACATTAGGCCAACTAAGAGAAGTGTAAAGGAAGTAACAAAAAAATGGGTTGCCATAAACTCGCAACCCATCCTTCGATATGGTTAAGAAAGAACTACCAGAGTGTTTCAATACAATCTAATAGAACATACACTTAGAATAGACCTGTGATATTGCCCTCGTTATCAACATCTATTTTTTCTGATGCGGGTTCGGCTGGCAGACCAGGCATACGCATAATCTGTCCGGTGATAGGCACTATGAACCCAGCTCCGGCTGCTACCTCAATTTGCCTTACGGTAACCACAAAATCCTTTGGGCGACCCAACAAATCGGGGTTATCGGAAAGCGACTTCTGCGTTTTGGCCATGCAAACAGCAATCTTATCGAGACCTAGGTCGTACACCTTCTTAAGGTCGCTCCTAGCCTGCTGCGTATAGTCAACCGCCTCGGCTCCGTATATATTTTTAGCAATGGTTTCAATCTTCTTCTCTGGAGTCCATTCCCACTCGTATAGGCCTTGGCGTTGCGATAGGCAATTGGGTGCTATTTTGGCCACCTTCTCAGCTAAATCGATGGCTCCCTCGCCCCCCTTACCCCAAACATCCACAACCGACACAGGAACGTTCATATCCTCAGCTGTTTTTTTCACAAACTCTATCTCCTCTTCGGTATCGGAAGTGAATCGATTAATTGCTACTATGGGGCAAATACCGAATTGGTACATATTCTCAATATGCTTCTGCATATTGCTTATGCCCTTCTTAAGCGCCTCAACATTGGGTTTTGAAACCTCTTTAACAGGCACACCACCATGGTATTTAAGCGCACGAATGGTGGCCACCAGCACAACGGCATTGGGCCAAAGGCCAGATGACTGGCACTTAATGTCAAGAAACTTCTCGGCTCCAAGGTCGAACCCAAAACCTGCTTCAGTTACCACGTACTCACTTAGCGAGAGTCCCATTTTGGTGGCAACAACGGTATTTGTGCCCTGCGCTATGTTAGCAAATGGGCCACCGTGGATAATGGCTGGTGTGTTCTCCAGGGTCTGAACCAAGTTGGGAAGCATAGCATCTTTAAGCAATGCGGCCATAGCGCCTTCGGCTTTAAGGTCACGGGCATAAATTGGCTTTTTGTCGAACGTAAAGCCTACAAAGATGTTCCCTAACCTTTTCTTCAAATCCTCAAGGTCTTCGGCCAAACAAAGAATAGCCATAACCTCCGATGCCGCTGTAATGTCGAAGCCTGTTTCGCGTGGTATACCCGAAGTTGTTCCACCAAGCCCAACAATGATGTGACGCAACGAGCGGTCGTTCATATCCATTACCCTTTTCCAATGCACAGTTCGAGGGTCGATATTTAGCGAACGAGTCTTACTTTGAATGTTATTATCGATAATGGCAGCCAATAGGTTGTGAGCCTTCTCAACGGCAGAGAAATCGCCAGTGAAATGCATGTTGATGTCTTCCATAGGAAGCACCTGCGAATATCCACCACCAGTTGCACCCCCCTTAATACCGAATACCGGGCCTAGTGAAGGTTCCCTCAGCACAACCGTTGTTTTCTTGCCAATTCGGTTTAGCGCCTGCGACAAACCAATCGATACCGTAGTTTTCCCCTCACCAGCTGGTGTTGGAGAAATAGCCGAAACAAGGACCAACATGTTCTTGTCCAACTTGTTCCTATCAATTAGCTTAAGGGGTAACTTGGCCTTATACTTACCGTAGGGTATCAGGTCATCCTGATCAATTCCAAGCTTTGCCGCAATCTCAATAATGGGTTGCATGGTGCCCTCATGAGCAATTTCAATGTCCGATTTCATAACTATTTATGTTAATGAGTGTTTTTAAAAAATTCAACAATAGCGCTATTACCAAAGTTAACAACTTTTTCTCAAAAGGGTTTAAACAAAACCTTAGGTTTCATTTAATATTCTCAAAAAGATAACTTTATGTCGGCTTACACCAAACTAAGGAACAAAATATCGGTTTGCATCGATATCATTTCGTCTGAAGTAAATTTTAATGGTAAGCAAATATTTGAGCTGGCAAAATTCATAAAAATTTATATCATTTCCACTAAGCAAAGCGAAAAATACTTACATTTGCCCCGTTTGCGGTTAAGGGAATCCCGTGCAAATCGGGAGCAGTACCCGCTGCTGTAATCTCCATTCAACTGCTAGGCAACCTTGCCACTGTCCGCCAACTGGCGGATGGGAAGGCCGCCCTAGCGGGGAGTAAGCCAGAAGACCTGCCGATGAACAAGCCTCAACTGTAAGCTTTCGGGAATAAAAGCTGAAGATTTTGGTACCAATCTTCAATAGGTTTTCTAAATCCCCTGATTTTACGGTTCGAAGGTTTTAATGTGTAACCATTTAAATCTTTAACCAAATGAAAAGTTTTCTAAAATGTTCTACGCTAGCGCTAATGGTGCTTGTAATTGCTCTGTCGTCATGCTCAGAGAAAGATGATTTTACTACTGAAGTAATCGATTTCCAATCGGTAGCCCTAGAGCCCGAAAGCTATTGGAATGGCTCCGACGGTGCTGGTGAGATGGTGCTAGGCATGGCCAGCTTCAACAATAGCTACGACTCAAACTGGGGTGCATGGTCGGGCTTTGCCATCAGCAACGTTACCGATACTGAAACAGCAGGTTGGAGCAACCAGTACAGCGCATACGTTGCATCGGAGCCTAATGCTGGTAATAATTACGCAGTATCTTACGTAACTGGTACTGTAGCCAACATCACCTTTATTACAGCGGTTAACCTACAAAGCGTTAAAATTACCAACTCAACCTACGCTTACCATTCTATCCTTAATGGCGATGATTATACTCGCAAGTTTGAGGATGGCGATTGGTTTTTACTAACCATAGTTGGGTTTAATAGTGACGAAGAAATATTAGGGCAGGAGATGTTTTACCTTGCTGACTTTAGAAACTCGGCAAGCGTAATAGTTGACGACTGGACAAAAATTGATTTAAGGGGATTAAAAGGTGTAACCAAAATCGTTTTCCATCTCACCTCTTCCGATGTTGGTGAATTTGGTATAAACACCCCAGCCTACTTCTGTATGGATGATTTGGTGTATACATACATGAATTAATGTATCTTGCATATCCATTCGGCAGCTATGGGTGCCGAATGGATATGCTAAAACCCTAAATCCTACAAACCAAACCCATGCGACTAAAACTTTCGTTGATCATATTCTCACTGTCACTCTTTAACTCATGCTGCAACGAGGATCCAATAGAAACTGCTCGATTCGAACTGGCAGATGAAGAGATATCGATAATGCCCTATGAGCAGGGGGAGTTGCTATCGT
>JAVERU010000083.1:0-13864 GCA_034006965.1 Tenuifilaceae bacterium | reverse complement strand
GCAACTTCTCCCTCGGTGGATATAAATGCTATGGTTTGGTTGTTAACCCAGGTCAGGTTAAACTCATGAGCGCTGGTTTTGGTTATCTGGGTTTTGTTGGTGCCATCGGCATTCATCACAAACACCTCGCTATTGCTGCGGTTCTGCTCAATGGAGTAGAACGAAACGGTGTAGGCAATCTTTTCGCCATTGGGCGACACGGCCACCTCGCCCAGTCGGCCAAACGACCAGAGCACCTCGGGGGTTAGCAATCCATTCTCGACCGTTATGTTAGCGGGTCCAATAATTGGCTCGGTTGATTTTTGGCTGGTATTGCACGACGATGCCAACAGCAAAACCAACATCAACCATAGATGTATTTTTCTCATAGTAAGTTGAATTAGGAAAGTTTTGCTAAAGGTATGAATTGTAGGAGTAACGAACAATGATAATTGGTAGGTGATTTTTTCGGGGGGGGGAGATTGAGAAAACACAGAGGCACGGAGTCACAGAGAAAAAATTACCTCTGTGTCTCTGTGTCCCCGCCTGCCAGCGGGCAGGTCTGTGTTGAAAAACAATAAACGAATCTACTTCTTCACATCGTAAAAGCACCGTACCGGGGAGTGAAGTACACCCTCGGCAACGAGTTTTTTGATGTTTTTGTCAACCTCTTTCTTATCGATTCCTGCGGCCTCGGCCACCTCGCCAGCTTTCATTGGCTTGCCAGCCTTTTTGATTGTCTCTAGGACTTTATCTTTTGGATCCATGGTGAAATGTTTAATGTTTAATGAATAATGACAAATGGTTTTTGCAAATATAAAAACTAATGGCAATCGCCATGGCAGGCGCAGGTAAAATTTCCTTTACGTGCTTTCTCAAACGCCTCGCGCCCCTCGGTAAAGGCAAACCAGGCTATCCCCAGCGATCCCAAATTATCGACCCAACCTATTCCCGTAAGTTCATACAGCAGACTTGAAGCCAACAGCACAAACGAAAGGTAAAAACAGGTCTTGGTGCAGTTAGCATCGGCAATAATGGCGGCTGAGTTCAGCTTACGCCCCACACTTAGCTTGGCACGCATTAGGAACCACATAGTTAGTATAGATGCCGATGAGACAATGATGCCCACAACTGTAGTCTCTGGCTCTTCGCCAGTGTAAAAGTTGACTGCAACGCCAGCTATCAGCCCTAGGGTTAGTAAATAAAATGCTGTACCAGTAATTCTAAGGGCATTCTTCTCGAATCTATCGGGGGTATCGGCCTGCGACTTACGCATCCTAATCACCATATGCAGAATTCCAAATGCCGATATCATCTCTACAAAGCTATCGACCCCAAAGCCAAGGAGCACGAGCGTATCGTCGCTAATGCCAAAGAAAACAGACACTAAACCCTCTACGAGATTGTAGGTAAGTGTTACTATGGTTAGGATAAGAGCCAGCTGAATGAGCTTTTTTCGTTGCATTACTCTAGATTTTTACATTCAAACGCCCAACCAAAGAAATTGTTTTAGGATTGTAATGCTTTTTAATATATGAACCCAAATAGCCACAAGGGTATTTGATTGCCATACCCAGTCTCAATGCCATCAACGGCTAGGTAAGCATTCTCTACCCCCTTAATTTGCTTCTGATCTTTGTTTTTCCCACCTATTTCAAAGGTGTAACTCCCATCAATCAAAAAATCGCCTTTTGGCGTGTAGCTAACCCCGTGCTTTGCGCTTAGGGTATTGTAGAAAAAAGTTTCTCGCAAATTACCAATGTTTGATGAATTATTTGCTAATGCAAACATAAGGTTGGGGTTGTGCAAATAAATTTTATCGGGTTTAGTTAATCTGCTTATACCTTTGCTATCGGAGTACAACATGTTAATAAGAAGGGCATCGTTGAGATAATGAAGATAATCCTTTAGGGTATTCTTTGATATTCCAATCCTTTCGCTGAGTTTCTCAATATTTGGCTTAAACGGAACGCTCTCGGATATAACATAAAGTAATTGCTTCAATTTGTTTATGTTACTATAACTAACTCCAGAAATATAGGGTAAATCGCTTTCAAGTACATGGAGAATTACCCCATTCAACTTGTGATGATAATTATCAATCCCCTCTAAAAAAAACGGGTAGTATCCGTGGTTGATGTACTGATTAAACCATTTTATGGGTTTTGTTTCTTTCCAAATTTGCTTGGCAACCGATTCATGGTTAGCCAATATCTCATCCAATGAAATTGGAGCTAAATTTAACTTTGTAGAAAAGTTAATAAACTCTCTTAGCGACAACCCTGGCAAATTGTAAACCACACTTCGTCTCGATAAATCACTTCGTCCCTTTGCAAGATGAAGAAGAGATGAGCCGGTATAAACTACTTTTAAATCAGGAAAAATATCGTAAATATTTTTCAATTCCAACGACCAATTGGGGTAATGATGAACCTCGTCGATCAGTAAAACTTTACCCCCGTTTTTGTAAAACTCATCGGCAAAATTGAGTAAACTATTCTCGGTGAAGTATAGATTATCGAGGCTTATATAAACAAAAGTCTCTTTTTTTAGCAACGTTTTTGCGTACTGCAACAGCAGGGTGGTTTTACCAACTCCCCTACTCCCCTTAATTCCAATTAGCCTTTCGTTCTGCTTTAGCCACTCAATTTGAGGTCGAATATTGGCTACTTTAACCATTTCAACCGCCCTTGCGGAAAAATCATACATTGAACTCATACCAAATCAGTTTGTGTGTTGACCAAATATAGTAAATTATCGGTCAGCGCACAAATCGTTTGTGAATTAAATCCTACAAAAAGATTAAAAAACCTACAGCTCAAACCTATGCAGCTCGGCATAGCGCTTGGCATACTGCAGCTCCAGCTCAAAAACCTTATCGGTAATCTCGTAAAGGAATGTTACCTCGTTAAAAAAATCGATTACCGAAACCTCACCAGCCTCAAGGGCACGCTGGGTTAGCTCCAAGTTATTGTTGCTCGTTAGGGCTTTCTGTAGCTCATCGAGCTGCGATTTGATACTCAGCGTTTGCTGGTACAGCGCCTCAAACTCCAACTCGAGCATTACCCGCTGGCTATGGGCTTGGGCCTGCGATGTATTCAGTTTTATGGCTGCAGCCCTACGATTTCCAGAGTTTCCCCATAAAGGTATGGAAAGGCCAGCCTTGAAACCGGTAAAATGCTCCGCATCGGTTTGCTCCGACTGGTAGCCAATATTTAGCTCGGGTAATCCCTGATGCGCTACCAGCCGCTTGTTCTGCTCGGCCATTGCCACCATTTGCTGGCTTGCTACAAAGCGAGGATCGGACTGAACAAACTGGTTGAAAACGGTCTCCCTTTCGTCCAGCGGCAAAAGCAAAAGCAGCGAGTCGGTCACAGCCAGCTCTTGCCCGCCATTAAGCAGCACAATTTTGCGATGCAAAATATTTTTTTGTGATCTCATATTGCTGGCGTTCTGCGTTGCCTCAACCAGTCGTAACCGCGCATTATTCAAATCCATTGCGGTTGCCTGGCCAGCATCAACCTTTTTTTTGATGATGAGTAGTATATTGCTGGACAACTCTTCGCGCTCACTCAACTCGGCAAGCATTCGCTTTGCTTGTATATACTCCAGAATAATGTGCTTGGCTTGCAGCAAAACCTCCTGCCTTGCTGCGCTGAAACTCACATCGGCAAGCTTGTCGTTGGTTTTGGCCAGCTGATTGCGCTTGGCATACACCGTGGGAAACTCGAAATTCTGGCTAACGCCCCAGGCGTACTTTACACCAGCACCCTCAACAGCAGGAAATCGGCCACCCTCAATGGTTGGGTTTGGGGGTAACAGGTTAGTTCGAGCCTCGGCCTTTTGGTAATCCATTTGAGCTTTAAGCGCAGCAATGGTTGGGTTGTTCTCTTCAATAGAAGTAAGAGCGGTGTTAACATTATCTTGACTTTTCACCTGAAATTCACCGAAAAGAATAAGCAGTAGAATGATATACTTAGCTGTTTTCATTGTAGTTCTCCTTCCTTTTGTTTAACCCCATATGCTTTGAGGCGATAAAGTAAATTGCCGGAACAATATAGATGTTTAGCAAGGTAGATGTTAATAGCCCTCCAAGAATCACCTTTGCCATAGGCGACTGTATCTCGTTCCCCGGGAGGTCCCCCTGCACTGCCAGCGGAATTAGCGCAAGCGCAGCCGTTAATGCTGTCATAAGAATTGGGTTTAACCTATCGGCTGATCCTAAAATAATTGTATCGTTTAACGATGTTCCTAGTTCATGCAAATGCTGATACCTGGAAATTAACAGAATTCCATTTCGTGTGGCAATTCCAAATAGGGTTATGAATCCAATGATTGCTGGAATGCTAAGTATCCCCGATGAGAAATAAATTGAGAACACTCCCCCGATTAAGGCCAAAGGAAGGTTTAAAAGTATAATCCCGGCCAACTTAAAATCCTTAAACTCTTGGAAGAGCAGCATAAAAATTATGAAGATGGCTAGGATTGATGTGATAATTAGCGTTTGTGAGGCCTTGGCCTCACTCTCGAACTGCCCACCGTACTCAACCCAGAATCCTTCTGGCAGGGTGATGTTCTGCGAGACTTGATCCTGAATCTGATCAACTACGCCTCGTAAATCGCCCCCCGATACGTTGGCTGAGATAACAATCTTGCGCTGTACATTCTCTCGGCTTATTGAGCTTGGTCCCGATACCGAAACCACTTCGGCAACCTGTTCTAAAGGAACTTTCTTGCCATCGTGGGTATCAATAAGTGCCGCTCTAATCCCTTCGATGCTCTGGGTGTAATCATCCTTAAGTTTCAAAACTAGGTCGAATCTTCGTTGCCCTTCGTAAATATCGGCCAGCTTTTCACCACCAAAAGCTATATCAATAAAATGGTTAAACTCGTTCACCGTTATTCCGTATGCGGCAAGCATGTCTCTGTTCGCTCTGATTTGAATTTGAGGTGTTTCCACCTGCTGCTCCACGTTGATATCAACCAAACCCTCAATATCAGCAATGGCACTTTTTATCTCGTTACCAACTGTGAACATTCGGTTAAGGTCGGTGCCAAAAAGCTTAATAGCGATATTTGCTCTTGTACCCGAGAGCATATGGTCAATTCTATGGCCTAGGGGTTGCCCCACAGTTACGGCAATCCCAGGTATTCCAGCAAGTGTGGTTCGAACATCGTGGAGGAATTCCTGCCGATCTCTTTCATCCAGCGTAAAGTTCACATCTATCTCGGCACTATTGGTGGTTTGCGAGTGCTCATCGAGTTCACCCATACCCGTTCTGCGGGCAGTAGTTTTGATCTCGGGTATTTGAAGCAGCTCTGTTTCTACCAGGTTACCAATCCTATTGCTTTCCTCGAGGGAGGTCCCGGGTTGGGTGACCACCGAAAGGGTTAACGACCCCTCGTTGAACTCGGGTAGGAAGCTGCGGCCCATTTGTGTGAATAGAAAAAGCGATGAAAGGAAAAGCAATAGGGTAAAAGAAAGTACTACTTTTTTATGTCGTAACGACCAAATCAACGATTTCTCGTACATTCCTGTGATTTTTCTCACCAACCACTTCTCCTTCGCGTTGCGAGCAAGGAATTTTTCGTTGGTAAGCATCATTTTGGCAAGAAGAGGCGTAAGGGTCATTGCAACAATAAGCGACACAAAAAGGGAGACAATGAATGCAATTCCAAGTGGCTGTAACATTCGTCCCTCCATTCCCGAAAGAAAAAATAGCGGAAGAAATGCAACCATGATGATGAGCGTAGCATTTAAAATGGATGCTCTGATCTCCTTTGAAGCTTCGAACACAACGCTAAAGGCCGATTTGCGTTCCTGCTTACTCAACAACCTGTTTTGCCGCAGCCGTTTGTAAATATTTTCCACATCAATAATTGAGTCGTCAACCAGGGAACCTATGGCAATGGCCATTCCTCCTAAACTCATGGTGTTGATGTTGAGGCCAAGTAGCTTCATCACAATGATTGCACCAAGAAGAGAAAGTGGAATAGCCAGCAATGAGATTATGGTAGTGCGAAAACTTCCAAGGAAAAGGAATAGGATTATAACCACAAAGATTGCCCCTTCAATGAGAGCTCTCTGCACATTTCGTACCGAGGTCTCAATAAAATCGGCTTGTCGGAATATTTTTGTATCCAAGACAACATCTGGAGGGAGTGTCTTTTGAATTTCCGCAAGATTTGCCTCAATTCGCTGAGTTAGCTCAAGCGTATTGGTATTTGGCTGTTTTGAAACGGAGATAATAATTGCAGGTTCAGCATTTCCCGATGCGTAGCCCATTTTTACGGCAGCACCAATCACCACATCTGCCACATCTCTAACCCTAACGGGTTTGCCGTTTTGCGATTTAATGTATGATGAGGCTAACTCCTCCACATCGTATGTGCGAGCAATCCCTCTAACGGCGTACTCGTTGCCATACTCCCTAACGGGGCTGCCCGATGAGTTCTGACTTATCCCCCTGCAAACCTCGGCCAGCTCATCCATGGTAACATTGTAGAATTTCATGAGCATCGGATTGGCCAAAACCTGATACTGCTTGTAGTCGCCACCAATGATGGTTACCTGCGATACTCCACCCGTGGCTAATAGCTGTGGTTTGACATTCCACTCGGCAAAGGTTCGCAGCTCCATCATACTGGTGCTATCGGCCCGAATCCCAATAAAAAATATCTCACCCATAACGCTCGACTGCGGTGCAAGGGTTGGCTGACCGACACCAAAAGGCATTTGTGAGGTTACGTTGATTAGCTTTTCGCTAACAATTTGGCGAGCTCGAAAAATATCTGTTCCCCAGTCGAATTCAACCCACACAAACGAAAAACCTTGCGACGAAACAGAACGAACCCTGCGAACATCGGTTGCGCCGTTTACGGCGGTCTCTATTGGGAATGTTACCAATCGCTCAACCTCCTCCGATGCCATTCCGTGGGCATCGGTCATAACCACAACCGTTGGTGCGGTTAGGTCGGGGAACACGTCCACATCCATATTAATTGCGGTTCTTGTTCCCACAACAATTAGTATTACTGAACACAGAAGCACGAAGTACTTATTGTTCAGCGAGAATTTTATGATATTATCTAACATTACATCTCGTTTTAATGAACATGACCAGAATGTGGATCGAGCGCACCCGCAGCTTGGGCTAGCTTAACAAGCATGGCCCCTTTTGAAACTATCCGATCGCCTGGCGATAACCCATCAAGAATCTCGGTTTTGAACCCATCGGTTGCCCCAATTTTCACCTCTTTCTTCTCGAAAAGCTCGGGTGTGATTTGCACAAAAACGAAGAAATAGCCCTGCTCCTCGAGCAATGCTGTATTGGGAACTGTGATAGCATTAGAATTTGAAAGTGTCTTTAGGTAGATCTCAACGAAACTACCTGGGACAAAATCAGCCTTATTGTCAATTTGAATGAGAAGGGGAATTAAAAAATTATCTGGGTTAACCGATCTGCCATATGACAAAACCTTGCCGTTGAGCTGTTTAGCAGAGTACGTTTCTCCGTTATGCAGCGTTTTAATGCTTGCCGAGGCAATTGCTCCCAATAGCGGAGCATACTTTTGTTGTACATCAGCTTTTATAAGTAAACTACGGTTTTGCGATATGATAAGTATTGGCTGACCAGCCTGAACGTACTGCCCATTTTGTGCAAAAACCTGCTTTACAAACCCATTAAAAGGAGACACAACACGCTGACCATCGGAGCTGAAATGCGTACTCATATTATCAAAAAGAGCCTTTGCGTTATTGTACTCATTTTTTGCAGCCAGTAGTTCTTTTTCAGGAATAATTTTATCCTTGAACAGCTCTGTCATCCTTTCAAAATCTGCCTTCGTTTTCTCGTAGTTATTCTTTGCCTCAGCAAATTTTACGTTCCAGCTATTCTCAGCCATTCCACTTCCTAATATTGTTAGCAATTGTTGATTTTTACTCACCCTTGTTCCCTCAAACAATCCCTCCTCCATAATGCTCACCATTCCATTTGTTCTGGCTGTGATTATTACCTCATCACCCTGAGTAGGTTGAATTTGTGCAACGGTTTTGATTGTTTGTCCGAAGGGTTCAACAAGTGGATTTTCGGTTGCAAAATCGATTTTCCACGACTGCTCCTTTGTAAAGCCAATGGCATTGGTTTGGTGTGGTGCCTGAGCTTCGGCCTCGTGAATGGCGGTGTGCCCATCGTGTGATACACGAATCCCCTTTACCTCAAGTTGATGCTTGGCACCACATGTCTCAACATCAACTAAAACTTTCCCTAATCCTGCTACTTCTGGAGTTAAGTTAAAAAGATAAATTCCAGGTCGTTGAGGCTTTTCAGCGGTTTGTCGAATGCCGTTAGTACCAACAACGATACTAAAAGTAACCCTTCCATCCTGTAAAGGTTTGAAATTTTCAAGATGTGTTAAGTGTACCAGGATAGATGAGCTTTCACCAACCACAAATGGATCGGCCTCGGCAAACAGTTCGAATTTATCGCTGTAACCGGTTATAAGCACTTTCACATCTTCGTGCTCATGATCGTGCTCCGATTCTACATCAGCAGAGTGAGTACCACAACCCAAAAGGGCAATGGCAAGGCCAATGATTAGTATAAAAATGTAATTTTTCATTTTCGAAGAAGTTAACTGATTAGTGCCTGTGTGTAGTTCCATCGGCATGCTTATGCTCATGATGGGTCTCAGGCTCCTCGACTTTATGATTATGGGTAGAGTCAGCCTCAACGGTAAACGACTCCTGCTTATGCATTTGTTTGTCTGAGCTAGAATCGTGACTATGTGTACACTCATCAGTGTGATTGTGAGTTTCGGATTTTTGAGTTGAACCACCACAAGCGGTTAGTAAGGATATACTTAGGGCGAGAAATGCAAATTGAATAATTTTCATAGTTAAAAATATTATGGTGTAAGCAATTGAGTACAGAACATGCACACAGCTGATTATAAGCCAGCGGTGCAAAATGGTTGGAAATAGTGAGTTGGATTGTTACTTAGGCTAGAGGGGGACCTCGGAACAAAAAAAACTGAAAATAATCCGTCTCAATAAAAACGGATTGGGGAATATGAATTAGCGTTTTGGATAGTGCAAATACACGATACTGCTCGGCACAATGCTCGCAGGCGTCGAAATGGAAGTCGGAATGGCTGCGCCTTATTTCCTGCGAATGAACCTGAATTTGAGGCCTGTGATTCTCGACCTTAATGTTTTGGAGGATTGTGCATGGCTGCACATCGTTATCCTCGGCATCGTTGTGCTCATGGGAGTGGCAACAAGCTTGCACCTCGCCAGCTGTACCGTGGTGATGGTGCGGTACGGCCTCGTGCAGCATCAGCCCGCTAAGGATAAGCAGCGCGGTTAGCTTTACCAGTATGTTTGCCATTTGCTTCACATGGCAAATGTAAGCAAAACTAATTTTATGGGCACTACCAATTTATGGGGATTTTGGTTGACGGTTGTCAGCCTCTAAAACCATAGTTTTACCGGAAACGTTAGATATTAAACCCTAAACCACTAGGGTACAAAGGGGATGTGTACAAGCGAAAAAAAACACCCAGACAGGAAAATTTGCTGCATAGAGACAAAAGATTGAAAATTATTGCCCACGCACAAAACAGCCCATTTGCAAACCGCACAAACCGACACACGACCAAAGTTTGCAAAAGGGCTGTTTTTTCCCACCGATTGTTTATTTTAAAAATTATTTCATATATTTGACCTGTTTTGTACAAGTACATTTTAAGGCAATGACAATTGGACAAAAAATAAGGCAATTAAGAGAAGCCGCAGGAATGAGACAACGGGAACTTGCTGCAACTCTTGCAATTGGAGAAGGCTACCTAAGTAAGGTTGAAAATAACCAAAAACAATTGAAAAGGGAATCTTTGCAGATAATTAGTACTATTTTCAATGTACCTTTAAAAGAATTAGAAACTCTATGGGTCGCTAACAAATTATATGGTATAATTGAAAAGGAAAATGTTGGAATAGAAGCTTTGAAAGTAGCAGAAGAACAATTAATATACTTTAGAAATAACGAAAATGGAAATTGATAAGGACATAAGGTATTCAAAGAAAAAACTGCTTGAATATTTTCGAGACAGGTCTAGTGAATTTATTGCCGAGGTTGATAGTGAATTTGGTAAAACCCAATACAAACAAAAGGCGAAGAATTTAAACACCCTGCTTGTTAAAGCGAAAACAACATTAATTGAAATAACAGAACAAAAAGCAAAAAAAGAAAACTGGACAAATGAAGAACTCTTAGAGGGCATTCTGATGATTACTTACTGTAATTATGTTGTAATGCTTGAAATTCGTCACTCTGTTTGGCCATATGAATACATGGCATTTTCTCGCAGAATTGGTGAATTGTGGAAACCATTTTGCAAACTAGCATTTGAATACCCAGTCAATGACATTGAGTTATTTGTGCCACCACTGTTTTCGACTGTTAGACGACAGTTAGCAAAAGAAATAGAAGAATATATTAGCAATTTAAAACTTAATACAGAAGAAAAAGAACAACAACTATTGTACTATAATAAGGTTTGGGGTTTAGTTACATCGGGAGAAATTAAACTCGAACTAGACTTGCATTTTAAATATGAAGGTAAGAAATATGTTGTTGATTTTAAGAGTGGCTTTGGTTCAAATGAAAAAGGAAATACTAACAGACTTTTATTAGTTGCGAGTATTTATCACAATCTAGAAGATGGGTACGAACCATTAATATTTGTTAGATCTAAAGAAAACAATAATTATTTCACTACTTTAAAAAAATCAGGTATATGGAAAGCATATAGTGGAGATGAAACCTATTATGAGATAATGAAGTACTCAGGTTATGACATAAAAAATTGGATTAATACCTAAATTGAGCGATTCATAATTTCACCTGCCCCCGTAGTCTCACTTGATTAAAAAAAAACGGAAATTTTCTCAGAGGAAGGCTTCTTTCGTGTGCTTTTTCAAAAAAAATTCAGTTCTGCTTTTCACTCAAACCGAACTTTATCGCATTTTCTATGGCCCTGAACATAATCCTCCCATTACCACTAGGGTTTACAATCCTGAAATAGGTAGTTCTGCCCTATGCAAACTGAATTTTCGGCGGTGACTGACACCGTTCCCATAACTCTTCAATATTTATCGTTTGAATTAGGCATGTAAGTAATAGCCGAAAAGTTAGTATATTCGGGAGACTAAAATTACTACTATGGAGAAGAAGTTTGAAAGCCTCACGATCTTTGAGTTTCAGCGAAGGTTTCCAGATGACAACGCTTGTATGGCCTACCTTGCCGACAAAAAGTGGGAAGAGGGCTATGCTTGCCCTAAATGCGGCAACACCAAGTACTGTAAGGGCGCCAAGGAGCATAGCAGGCAGTGCACCAAGTGTAACCACATTTGCACCCCCACAAGCAGCACACTTTTTCACAAAGTTAAATTCCCTTTACTAAAAGCCTTTTATATCGTTTACTACGTGAGTACCAACAAGAAGGGCATCAGCTCCACGGAATTAAGCAGAAAACTCGGTCTGGGTCAGAAAACGTGCTGGCTTTTTAAGCAGAAGGTTATGGTCGCCATGCGAAGCAGCGGAAAATCGTTGATGCAAGGGAAGGTCGAGGTGGATGAGACTTCAGTCGGAGGACAGGAAGAGGGGGTTGTAGGCCGAAAGAACGGGAAGAAACAGCTGGTTGTGTTTGCTATTGAGCGCAAAGGTAAGGGAGTGAGCAGATTATACGGAAAGGTGATTGAAAATGCTAGTTCCCAGCAGCTGGGTAGTTTTATGAAGCAGGTTATTGACGAAAATGCCGAGGTGAAAACGGATGAGTGGTCGGGGTATTCCCCTTTGAAAAAGCACTTTAAACACCTCACACAGGTCAAATCCGGAAAGAAGGGAGAGAACTTTCCTGATATGCATAGGGCAATAATGGGGTTTAAGGGTTGGCTAAGGGGGATGCACCATCACGCAGAACACTTACAGGCATATATAGATGAGTATACCTATCGGTTTAATCGAAACTTCATGAGTGTAGGACTATTTGAAAACTTGTTGATTAGAATGGTAGAAGGGCAGCCTCATACCTACAGGATGATTATTAGTTAAGTGCCTAATTCAATTTATCGTTTCATAAATTACTCTGGTGACATTCAGGACAATACTCCTTGCTCTTGATGTTATCTTGACGGCAAAATCAATAAGCTTTCTTCTGAATGTATTAGGATATACGGTTACCGGAATGACCGCTGCGGTAACATCTTGTTTGTATGCTTCGAAAATAAAGTGTGTAACTACCAGCATAAAATAATAGGCTCTGTTCATTCCAAAGGATTTAAAAGGAAGTTGTTCTTTGGTAGCAAGCTCTTTAATGCTACGATGTATCAACTCGTCGGCTCCTCTTTGGTGTGATTTTCTTATGATGGTCTCAGCTTTAAACCACTCATCCCCGCCGGCGGCCCGCAGTCTTCTGTCAGCGACAGGACAGTTCCCGATGTTGGTATAGATGACGCTGTCAGGCTTGCCAAATCCCATCACATGCTGTCCGGTGTCATCCCGGTGCAATTTGGTGAAAAAGCAACGACGAAACTTGGACCAGGATTTCAGCCTACTGGCAAATTCCGCAAATTGCCAGACTGCTTTGTTTTTAGTGATTTTGCCAAAAGCGTTATTGGGTAAGGCCTCTACATATTCAGTAACATCCTTGTACAATTTTCCTGTTGTAATATAATGGATATGAAGCTCTTGCTCGAACACCGCGTACGCTTTCTGATCTGCAAATCCACTATCGCCGCATACCACGATAGGGACCTCTTTGGAGTATCTCTTGCGTATGAGATTTACTATAGCGCGTACCCTGTCGGTGTAATCTGATCCATGATTGGAATGAGCGCTCCCTTTTCTAAAGGTCACGTCTATCAGAAACGAGCCCCAGCATATGTGAAGTGGCTGAAACCCTTTCTTACGCTTGTAAGTGACCTCGCAACCTTCGCGTTTTACAGCATCGTCATTATCCAAAACCATGGTGTCAATGCCCAGTTCTATAACTTTGGGTTTGGAGATGTGAAGCCTCCAGATAAACAGCTCATTAAGGATCTTATTGAATACAGAGTTAGAAATACCGGACAGCTTCCCAAAAAAACGTTTGATTTGGTGAGAAGAAGCCAATTGGTCGGTCTTGCATTCAAGAAGGCATGCATATCCTTCATCCTTTTTGCTTTGATCAAAACTGCTTATGGCCATATTTGTACCATCGATGAAGAATGCAATAATCTGTTTTACAAACTGTTGAAGCTGTAAGCCTTTACTGTTTCCAGCAAGCAGAGAAGAAAGACTACGCGACATTAACCCATATAAGCCAATTTGCTCAGCGTAGCGGAGGAATAAAGGGAGCCCCCCGCGTCCGGAAATTTTATTGGTTGTAATGCCGATTTTTGCTATTTTAGTACTCATAAAAGATAGTCTTGTGCACCCAAATGGTGAAGTGTTGTTTTTTTGTTTTTACGCCTCTAAGATACACATTATCAGGGTTATAAACAAGCTATCTTTTATTCTTTTCTGCATAAATCGCTCAATTTAGGTAATAGTAACATTACTTGGGATTCTGACTTTAACCCTGTTTTTTCTGAATTTCTAAAAGAGCACAATTTGTCTCAATATTTAACTTGGTAGTATGAAAACTGAAACTAGAGTATATCAAGCCTATTACACTAAATCTGAGCCTATTGTGAATTATATGCTCTCCCTTTTAGATGGGTGTACGACAAATTTCCCATTTTCTTACGCGGCTTCTTTATTGTTGACAATAAGGCTTTTTACTTGATCCCAGTTGTTACTTTTTTTATAGGTTCTCAGGTTAGCCATTTGCTGCGCCCCTTTTA
>JAVERU010000081.1:0-14106 GCA_034006965.1 Tenuifilaceae bacterium | reverse complement strand
CGTTTGTGGGTATACGTATCGATTGGGTGTGCAACTCTTTGTTAAATCGCTTAATTTCGGCTCCCATGGCAGAGTAAATTATTACCTCGCCCTCGCCCATATACAATCCCGTTAAGTTAATAAAATCATTAGCTGGGTTTGGGTATACACTAAACGGATTTTCACCTTCAATATGGTTTGATGTACTTTCATCACCCCAAATACGCACAGCAAACTCCGGATGGTCGATGAATGGATTTCGGTTGTGTTGATATTTTTCGAAAATCACATTGTTCCGGTCAATCTCCTTTTCGCTTACGGGATCGTTTTGGTGCCACTCTAGCAAAAGATCAACAACCCACTCCTCAAAAGCAGGGTGTTGAGTTCCATTGGTAACCTCATTCGACCATGTGTGCATTTGGTCGAAGTACCGAGTGGCCATATAAAAGTACGTGCGGGCAAAATCGCCTTTGTACTCATCGATGGGTTCGAAAACAGTGCCGCTGTAACCAGCAAACGATGAGCTTCCCAATTTGCTTCCGTTTGATGAGGTGTAGCTTGCTGTACCAACCTCCCCAAATGGGTAATCGCTTCTCACTGCGTTCACCTTTTTATCCGTTGGGTAAATATGGAAAAGATCAGTATTCATAGGATCAATGGCTCCTCCAAACCAGCTGCGAGGAAATGAGTGCTCTCTATTGTAAACATCACACTCCACGGTTCCCCCAGAGCCGCTATCCTGATCGTCACCAAATGTATAGGAACACGAAGAGTACATATCCCACACCTTTCCATCTGTTCTCATATCGGTTTCGTAAAACGCATTCCAAAGCCCAGGGGTGTAGCTAAGCACTGTGTGATTATTAATAATGTTGTGAAGGGCCTCCATAAGCTGTTTCCCTTGTTTATTCTGAGCCGATGAGTAATAATCGTCGGGTGCCTGAGCAAATGCTACTGAAGCAAAAAAGTAAATTAGGGTAACCAGAAATAATTTTCTCATAAAATTCTATTTTGGGTAAATAACTCGATCCATTGGAATGTCAAAATCATTTGTTGGTACAACATCTACCATCTGGAAGCTAAAGGCAACACCAACCTTATATATGTTTTGGCCCGTTAGAAGCTTGTCGTAGTAACCCTTTCCTCGCCCCATCCTATTCCCGTGGATATCGAAAGCTACGCCAGGTATTATGGCAAAGTCAATTGCCTGGTTGTTGTAAATTTTACCCTCATGGGGTTCCATAATACCAAATGAGGAGCCTACCCTCATACAATCCATACCGCTAAATTCGCGCAGTTCAAGCATGTCGCCTACCACGAGGGGTAAAAATATCTGTTTATGCTTGTACCATTTCATAACAAGGTCGTGGGTAAAAACCTCATCGGGCATCGACCAGTACGCAAGCACAACCTTGGCTTTTTTGAAGGTTTCCAATTTTTCAACCTCTTCGAATATTTGTGCCGACTCCCTCATCATTGCCGACCCGTTAGCCTCCTTTTTCCTCTGCTTAATCTCTCTTCGGAGATTTCTTTTTAGTTCAGCTATGTAAGTATTGTTCGACATAGTATTGATAGTATGTGTTTTAATAATTTTTACTTTAATCAGAAGTTTATGGTTGCATTGTGTAAATTAGGTAGATATCCCATTAATGACTCTAACGACATTGAGAAAATTATACCGTGAAAAAAATCACCTTCATTTACCCTGTATCCGCCCCTGTATCCTATGTTCAAAGGGTAGGTAGTGCGAAATATATGAAAATCGGCAGTAAGATCAATGCCCAATGAATGTATTTTTTCTTTTTGGGGAGTGAGGCCCTGATCGGTCTGCATATACCTGTTTTCGATGGCATTATCAAAGAATATATTACCTACCAACCGCTTTAAATACAAAACAGGGCCAATGGCTATGTCGGGATATGCAGCGGGAAAAGTGTAATCGATACTGGCGGTGATCACAGATTCTGATAAGGAGCGTTCGTATCCTCTGGCTGGGGTGTATCGAAGGGATCTAAGGTATTGCTTCGGATCTTGTTTTTCTCCTTGCCCCGTTAGTAGCAGGCTGTGGTTTGTAGTAATTCCAGGAAGGTAAAGCCAAGCCTTAACGTAAGAGGCACTACCCATCACCCTGCTGGTTGGCGAGTTAAGGGTGGCTGCATAGAATTGTACACCGTACCTGGGCCGAATATCCCTATGAGCCATTCGTGTGATGGAGTAGAACGACAGGTATGGCTCGGCAGCATTTGACCATTTTTGGTAAACCTCGTTACGGTAGTCCCACGTCCAATTGTTTGTATAGATAAACGAAACCCCAAGATTAGCTGAGGTAACTATACGCC
Organism: Tenuifilaceae bacterium; assembly: GCA_034006965.1. Taxonomy (GTDB): domain Bacteria; phylum Bacteroidota; class Bacteroidia; order Bacteroidales; family Tenuifilaceae; genus Perlabentimonas. Next base: position 11,788 of record JAVERU010000081.1, on the reverse strand, counting down.
CCGAGGTAAACGTGTGGGGTAACCGAACCCGTATACGGGCCGTCATGCTAGGATTACCGGAATAGGCTAAAAAGTTTGGAGCCAAGGGGCCGTGTTGTACCATTGCAAACTCGTTCCCGTAGTTGAAGCTAGCCATAAACTTGGGATACCAGCCCGTGTATTCAATGTGTGCGTGCGCCCCATGAGTTTTATTGTATGAGTACCCTAGGCTCGATGTTAAGCTACTCGTTAAATTCTGCGAAATGAGCGTTATACCGGGGTAGAATGTAGCGTTTCCATCAGTTAGATCCATGGGGTTAAAATAGATGGGGGCCCAGCTATGAAAGTTGAATAGGTTTTTTGCCCTTACATATTTGTATGATTCTAGCCGATGGTTAATACTACCTACCTCTATATGCCTTTCGGCCGACATTTCGGCTGTAGGAAAGAACGGCTCTTCCTCATCGCCCCAATGATATATTTGCGTTGAGTCGGGTTTTACAGCTACAGGATATGAGCCATTTGCGGTGAACTTTGAGGCTACAAGCATATTGTTGTAGCTTATATCACTTAAACCAAAGGTTGATTCGGCTATTTTATATTTACTGTTAGATAATATGTTAATTGCAAATATGTTTTCTCTATAATTATGGGTTTTGGTAAAGTATAACGTACCGTTGTTATATGCTAGGTTGGAAATATCGTTGTGTATAGGACCAATTAACGTGTCGGGATAACTTTCAATATCGTTATACCTGATTACAACCATTCCGTTTGGAGATGCACAACGGGCAAAAATCTCAGAATCATCGCCTTTACATATTTCCTTAAGCTCTAATGTGGGTTGCAAGCGAATCCTGTGTACGACATTACCCTTTACATCAAGAATGGCAATATAGCTTTCACCATCCACCCATTTCTCTATGGCTGCAATAGTACCATTGGTAAAAGCAACTGGATTAAAAAAACGAGTTTTATGAGTAATCCTGCTTGCCTTTTGCCGCACAATATCATACATCCATATCTCCGAGTAATTAACGTAATCCCAACGTGGATGAGCGCTATACTGGCTCCACAATGCCGTGTTGTTTGAATATGAAACACGGCTTGTTGTAATTCCTGGGGTATGTAATTCTTTTTGTGAGCCGCTGTTCAAATCAATGGCAACTAATTTTGGCCTATGCGACATTGATTTAACAAGCGAAATCAATGTACTATCGTTAAGCAGATGGGGGTACGTGTATTCTACGTAATTGGTATTCTTACTGTCTTTGTTTAATAACCACTTAAAATTGGTTGATTCATCTATAGGTTTAAATCTTTCCCATAGCGAATCGTGGTATGATACAACCCCATCAAAAGCTCTTTTTATGGTTTGGTTTGTGCTCTTTTTAAAAGAACGGTGAAAGGGAAAAGTGAAGAATAGCTTTTTAGAAACCGAAGTTAACGCATCGCTCCATACCTCCGAACCATACCTGTAGTTAGTGTAGCCAACCAGCTGATAGCCCAAGCTGTAGTGGTTTGGAATAAAGTCTTTATACGAGCCCAGCAACCATTTGTCATAGCTAAATTTCGACCCATTATTTTCTGCAAAGTGAGCCAGGTAGTGCCTGTAGAAAGAAGCCTGCCTTCCGCGCCCTGCCTTTGAGTAAGCTGTTTCAACAAAAACCGCATCACCCTCTAAAAACCAGAGTGGGGTTAGTAAGAGTTTAAACCCTATGGCTTGCTGTCCGAGGGTTATATTACCAAATCGCCAAGTACTACCATACATTTTATCGAGCTGCACAATGTGTCGGGTTTCATGCAGCGCAAGGTGGTTGAGCCAGAGCTCCGATGATGCATCTAACGAACTTGTGGTAATAATCTCCATTCGTTTTGGGGCCCACGAAACAAATCCGTTGGACATAACGCTATTGCCATGGATAACAACCGGAAATTTTCGAGGTGTATGGTTAAGCGTGGCAGAAACCTTTTGTAACGAGTAGTCGAGGTACTTGTTAAAAATGAATGCAAGGGAATCGGTTCCTTCATGAAAAACGATATGGTAATTATCGCTCTGAATCTGTTGCCACTTAAGTTTGAACGGTTCCTGGCCACTATTATAGTACTGACCCGAAACCTGACCAGAAGTAAAGACAATGACGAAGATTAGTAGAGCATTACGCATTGGCCAATCATTGTTTAATGATTTTTGAGAGGTGTGTAAAACTGCTGCTTTTGGTGGATAAGAAATAAATTCCTGAAGGAAGTCCCGCGGTGCTTATACTGAGCTTCTCGCTGGGGTATATTGTTAATGTTTTTCTTAATACAATACTGCCTAACTGGTTAAACAGCAGTAATTCTATTTCTTCTGCTCGATCGTATTCGCTCCAGAGAGAGAGGTTGGTGCCAAATGGGTTTTGAACCCTAATACCACCCCAAGGACTCACGTTAATCCCTGAACTCAACAATGGATTTGCATCAACGTATAGCTTGAGCGTAACCGGTAAGTGATCGGACATGCTGTAAAGGGCATTTATCACATGGCTCGGAAGTGAGGTGTTGGTTGGGCTTATAAGCGATTGATTAAAGCGTTTACCATCCTGCCCAAACGCCCAGTATGTGTCTTCAACATACCTTAATCCGGTGTTACCCTCAATAATCGACTCCGATGCTAGAATAAAATCAAACCTGTCGTCCATTCCGCCCCCCGAATGGCAATCGCCCGAGGTGTGTGTAGACTGCGTGTGGTGCTTAGCATAGTATGAGTTGTTGTTCCAGCTGCCAATTGCATCTGCAGGGTCGTACAGCTGAAATCCTGAGGATGTAGGTGATATAAATGTTTGAAATGCATCTTCACTTGAGGTGTACACGTTTAAATCGCCCATAAACAGAATGTTGTCATCAATATTATACCTATCGATATGGTTCATTATTTGTAAGGCCGATTGGGCGCGAGTGTCTGCATCGCTCGATGTATTCCCGGCCTTCAGATGCGTTACTATGCAGGTGATAAAAATGGTGTCGCCATGTATTAAATCGTCCGATTTATAATACAATCGGTACACATCGGTGAGTCTGGGTGATGTTAAAACGTGGGTTTGCGACTTTAATGCCAGCTTGTTGGTATTGTAGTAAAGCATGTTTACCAGATAGCTGCCTGTGTAGTTGGCCCGTTGGTAGTTGGTTGATCCGTCGACATTAAATACATTGTCGATAATTCTGTTTACGCTGCTAACGCTTCCGTTCATCTCGTTTACCGTAAATATATCGGGCTTGTAGTATGATGTTATGGTTCGCAAGTAAGCATCTTTCTGGTTTACGTTGTTGTTCACGCTGGTGCACCATGATGTATTCATATCGTAGTAAAGAAGGTTGTACTGCATAACCCTAAGCGTATCGCCTGCAGATGCATACAAAGCAGTGTGAAGCAGAAGGAGTAAAAGGAAGAAATGTTGTTTGATCATAAGTAAGTATATACAATGGTTAATTTGGTATAGAAGTGAACTAGCCCGGTCTATCCCCCTGCTTTCTTAACGTTCTTATAACCAGCATCAAGCAGTATCGATATAATTCGCTCGCGAAAATCACCTTGGATCATAATCTCACCATCCTTTACGCTTCCACCTACACCACACCGGGTTTTCAAAATTTTTGCCAGTTCTTTAAGGTCAGCGTTGGAGCCAACGAAACCCGAAACAATTGAAACTACTTTCCCTCCACGATGTTTCTTCTCGATCCACACCCTAAGCGATTGCTTGCTAGGATCAAGCGCCTCTACCTGTTCTTCCTGTTCCTCGGGTTTATAGTCGGGGTTGGTTGAGTACGCAAACTTAAGCTTGTCTTTCCAATCGTCCATAAATTTTTCGAAATGGGTTAAGAGGGCAAATGTACGAAAAATTAGGATTTTATGAATACCAAAAAGCCACGTGTAAACGTGGCTAAAAAACTCATTAGGGATAGCTAGATCTATTCAAACAGAAAGTCTAAATCGTCGCCGGGATTAAATTCTTTGGGGTTTTCTCCATGTTTGAATATTCTTGCGGGCTTTGTACCCACCAAGCTAATATTACCATCCTCAACCCTTAGCATGCTTCCTTCCCTAAGTCCAACAACATATGAAAATGGATCCATGGTGATAAACTCTACAATGCGTTCTTCTCGGGTTTCCCCAGCGTGCCCATCGGGATTAGCATCAAGGTAGTGAGGGTTTATTTGGAAGCGTACCAGGTTAAAAGCGCTAAAGTTGTCGGGTTCAACAATGGGCATATCGTTGGTTGTACAAATTGTTGGGCAGGCTACGTTTGAGCCAGCGCTCCAACCAACGTAAGGGATTCCGTCGAGCACTCTATACCTCAGCGTTTCGATAATGTCAAGCTGCTGTATTATTTTAAGAAGCCTAAAGGTATTACCCCCACCAACAACAAAGGCTTCTGCATTTCGAACTGCCTCCTTGGCGTTCCGATGATGGTGCAGAGAATCCACCTCAATACCTAGCTCATCAAATTTCTCTTGTACCATTTTTTGGTAATCGTTAAAGCTAAAGGTAACGGCTGCATAGGGAAGGAACAGAACCTTTTTTATGCCGCCAAGGAATGATGAAATTTCACCCATTGGGTGCTGGAGATAGGCTTCGCCAGCATTGGTAGAATTGCTAATGAGCAGTAATCTCATGGTGTTTAGTTTGTTAAAATGAGGGCTACTTTCTTTTTTTACAATAGACAAGATAATGTCTTTTTAACAATTTATGAAGCGAATGTTAAAATATAATTGCTCGTAATACCCAAGCGTTTTGTATAAAGCAGAGAATCAAATAATACTATGATTCGAAGAATATGCTTAACGGTTGATTACAACCAACAAGCGCTAGCAGCTGCATCTGGTTTGATGTTGTTTCGGAAAGATTCCACGATACAATGGCGTTGCTTAGCACCTCGAGCCTACTGTTCACGTTGTTGCTTGAAATTGTATTGGCAATTTTTGCAAGGTATTCTCCAAATTCAAGCAACCGAAGGTTATCGTATGTTGTAATGGGGAAGAGTAAGATATCGTTTTCGTTGACTTTTTCTTGTTTTACCGTGTCTTTATTGCACAGCATTAGCTTTCCATTCCATGGGTGTATCCATAGCACTTGTTGATTGGATTGGAAGTTTATACGGCAGGTCTTCTCATCAACTACTAAAATTGATGTTGAAATATCTTCTTCCTTGTCAAGGTCAAATAAATCTATAGTATATAGCAATTTATGACGTATTAATTCTACTATATCTTCATTAGAAATTTCGCTAGGCTCCCTTAATCTTTTCTGCAGTTCATTCAGCAGGAATGATTTTATTGCAACCAGCGGAACATCACTGGTTTTGGTGGAAAGTGAAATTACAATATGATTGGTGCCATGGCTATATGAAGCCACCGCGATTCCCCGTTCGTTCTCGGCTGATTTAGGCAATGTGGAAAGCTGAAGGGTTGAACGGGTGCGGTTGGGCACGTCCTGTGACTGGTTTGCTAGCGAGTGTTCCAGTGTTTTTACAAGAAAAGCCTTTCGTTTCAACGTCTGGTCGATGAGTTTACGCTTCCGGTTATTGTCGTGAGCTAGGGCAATTATTATGGCAATAAAGATTAGAATAATGGAACCCGAAACAACCCTAAGCACCTTTAGCTGTTCAATCCTATGCTGAAAGTACTTGAGCTCGCGCTCCTTTTTCTCTGCTTCGAACTGAAGCTCCATCGTGGCAATATTCTGATTGGTTTCCAAATTGAAAAGTGAATCCTTGAGAGCGGTCATTAGCTTATAGTAGTGCAAAGCCTTCTCTGGTTGCTTTTTTGCCTCGTAAACGTTACTCAGGTTAAAGTATATTTCTTTTTCTGTTTCCTTTTGTTGATAAAGTGAAGCGATATCAATCGCTTCAAGTAAATATTTATTTGAGTTATCGTAATCGCCTAACATAAAGTATGCAACACCAATATTTTTTAGCGTGTACGATAGGCGCGATTGGCTATTTATCGATTTAAAAAGTTCGAGGGCCTTAAAATGATAATTGAGGGCCTCTGGGTAAGATTTCATGTTGGTATGCAACATTCCAATATTATCGCTCAGAATGGCAACACCAATGGCAACGCCAAGCGAATCGTAAATATTTAAGGCCTTGCTATAGTGGTGAAGCGCTAAATCGTAATTATTAAGCTCAACATATGCAGCAGCAATATTATTGGACGCTCCTGCCACGGCTCGGGGATGATTACTTTTTTCGTTTGCAACGAGGTAGTTGGTAAAATACTTTATGGCGTTTTGATAGTCTTCTTTAAAAAAATAGATTTGCCCTACATTGTTAGAGATCATCCCAATTCCCTCCTCGTCACCAATTTCTTCGAATAGTTTTAGGCCACTTATAAAGTTCTCGATGGCTAGCTCGTAACGACCCCAGGTTTTGTATACCAACCCAATATCGTTGTAAACTCGAGCCACCTCCTGTTTATTATCGATAAATTGATAAACCGAAAGGGCATTTTTGTACTCCTGAAGTGAGCCGCTAAACTCACCCTGATTGTATAGTACGTAACCGATTTGGTGATGAATATCGCCCATTTGTTGCCTGTCCTTCAGCTTATTGGCAATTGCTAATGCTTTTCTCCAAAATTCTATACTTGTTGAGTATGCGCTATCGGAGTAGGCAATTGCAACTTCACTTAAAATACGCAGCCGAACAGTATCGTGTGGCGCCAATCTTTCTAATCGTTTAAGGCTGTCGATGCGAGAAATATTGCTTGGCAAGCCCTGGCTTGTTAGCGATATTGCTAGTAGCGCTGTAAAAAGGAGGAGTCTGCCCATTTGCTATATTTTGGTTGAGCTCTACACCACAAATATAGTTATATGGGTTTAATAATTAACAAAAAAGTGCTTCCCGAAAAGAAAGCACTTTTAGTGTAGTGAGCAGTGCATTGCCCATTAGAAGCTCAGCAGCCTTAAACCAATAGCAAAAGGATATATCTCATCACCCTTGTTTTCTTCAAATAGCTGTACGGGGTAGTAGGTGGCAAAAAGGCTTAGCTTACGGTAACCAACCCGAGCAGTTAATCCGTAGCGAAATGGCGACAGGTTATAATCATCGCGAACTTTATCCTTTCCCTTGTTCGTTCCCTCGTATACAACCTTGGTGTTCGACCCTATTTTTACACCACCCACCACGCCGGCCGAGAAGTAAATGCGATGTTTGTAGCTGGTTGGAATCTGGAATTCAAGCAACAGGGGAGCAGTAAAGTAGGTGGTTGATAGCTTCGATTTTGTAACAATTTTGTTAGGATCAAGCGCGTACGAGTTGTTAACAACGGTTACACCGTCTTCCACTTTTATTGATGTTGGGTTTCTGAAGTGGTAATTGTTAAACTCAAGCCCTAGGCCCGTCACCAAACCAACCTTATCAGTTCCAAATCCAAAGCTATACTGCATAAAGTTAAGGTTAAAGTTCCAGGACCGACCCTGCTTCAGCTCAAGATATTTTAGGTCACCCTGCATATTTATCGATTGGTCTGCATCCATAAGGCCGTTGAAACCCCATTCAAAACCGGCCCAATGCCCTTTGAAACGGGCCTTACGCTTATAAGTAAAGTTTTTGTCCTTATCGCTATCGAATGTGTGCTTATCGCCAGTCTCGGGAATTTCAATAGACGTAGTACCACCCTTCTCAACGATCACAATTTCGCGTTTGCCTATTCTAATCTTTGTTGTATCCTTACCGCTCACCGCCGTAACGGTTTTCGTATCTACATTGGTTTTTGTTGTATCAACGATGATGTACTTAGTAGTATCGCTCATCTCTAGATCTTGTAGAACTTTTAGCTTATCTTCTTGGGCCACTGTTATGGTGGTTAAAACCGATAGCGCCAGAGTAGTTAATAGTAATTTCATGCCATTTTTTTTAGTGAAAATTTAATTTGTGAATTTTGCTGTATGACGGCAAGGTAAATAAAATGTTACAGGGCTCTGTTAATTTTTACGAATGGGCACAGAAAGAGCAAAGAGTTCCGATTCGAAATAAATTTTCTCAATTCTACCTTCCCTGTTCTTTTGGGCTTCTAGGTTCAGCGTTCTGCCGGTTGCGCTCGAAAGCATATTGAATCCCATTTGGGCTAATTCAAACAGTCCAATTTCTCGCACGCCTGTTGATTGGTTGCTGCGTTCAGGTTCGGGTTGGGCTTCGTAGGGTAGATGGACCTTCGCTAAAGATAGAATAGATTTACTATCATCAATTACAATTGATTGTGGTATTTGAGCTATAGTTATACTTGATATTTTAGTGATTTCAATATTCGAATCAACTTCGTGCGTTTCTTGCGAAACCTGGCTCGTTTCGTTTTCGATAATTGTTTGGGGATTATCTTTTATGGTTGCAATTGGAGTTTCAATAACACTCGGAACATCAGCAGCGATACTTATGGTTGATTCTTCAGGGGCAACTGGTTCAATCATCTCATCTATGGCAATATTTCGAGTTTCGGTATCAGCAGCAAAATGCTCACCGTTGATTGAGTCGAATTGGTTAATTCCAACGCTCAGTGCAAAAACCAGTATAATAGCAGCAGCAACGCCGCTACTAATGGTTAGCAGCATTCTGTGCGATATGTTAGCTAGGCCAATTCGTTTAATTGCTGATTTCTTGCCGAATACCAGTTCTGCGTTTGCAATGAGCTTCGTTCTTTTTATATCCGAAAGCGCTGTGCCTGCATGTGTATCAGTTTTTAAAAGATGTGTAAGCTCCTTATCCTCGCAGCCCGTTATGTCGCCCTCAATTTTTGCAATGCATAGGTAATCTAACCGGTTAGCTACGCCCCACTGCGAATCTTTTTTTAAAAGTTCACGTTTTGAATATGGGGTTTCAACGGGCAGTAGATGTGCGTTTTCAATACCATTTAGCTCAGCTGCCAAGTCGGGGTTTTGCTCAAGGAATGCCTGCAACTCCTTGGCCTGCGTAGACGACAGATTGCCATCGATATAGTCGATGAAGTAAACCTCGTAGTTGTTTCTGCTGATTGACATAGCTATATCACTGTTTCTAAATGTCCGATGTACTGCTTCAAGGCAATGCGCGCCCTGTATATGTATACCTTTACTTGCGATTCGTTAAGCCCTGTAATCTGTCCAATCTCCTCGTAGGAGTATCCCTCGTAATCTCTTAGGAGGATAATAGAGCGTTGAATATCGGGTAGCTTTTTAATCGCTTCATGCAGCACCTCCTGTAGATCGTTGTACTGCGCCGTGGTGCTTAGGCTACTCTCAGTGGTTTCGTCCATTGAGCCGCTGCGCTTATTCACTCTAATAATATCGATACAAGCATGGTATGCTGAGGTGAACAGGTACGATTTTGCCTTGGCGTAATCAACTTTGTCGTGTTTTACCCACAGCCGCTCAAAACAATCCTGTACCACATCGTTAGCGCTATCGGCATCGCCCAAGGTTTTTAGGGCAAAGCGATACAGTCCATCGGCAAAGCTATCTACACAAGAATTGTATTCCTTAGCGGTCATGCTCTTTTTCGCGGTGTTTCGTTGGTATGACGGTCAACCCAGCGCAAAGTTACAGCGGTATAAATTTTTTTGTTGAAATATTTTAAAGGGTTTAAAAAAATAATGAACTTAGTACCTGAAATTTAGAACCACGAAGTAAAAATAATCTATAAATTGTAATAGTAATTAATAATCAGAAAAAGCATGAACATGAGAAGAGTTTTTATTGCCCTACTTGCTTCAACTATAGTTTTAGGTTGTGCTCAACAGGTTAAAGAAAATGAGTACAATATGGATCAGGAGAACCTCACCCTTGCAACCATATGGTACCAGAGTTCGCCCGAGGTAAAAGCGTTGTACTACCAGGGCTTTAATATTGCTAAGGAAAGGGTAGTTGAGTATAGTAAGCAAAAGAGCGATAAGCCCAAAGCGGTAGTTGTTGATTTGGACGAAACAATGATCGATAATAGCCCATTTCAGGGTAAAATGATTGAAACCGGTAAACCCTTTACACCTGAGATGTGGGGCGAGTGGGTTGCCCTTGAGCAGGCCAAGGCACTACCCGGTGCGGTTGAGTTCTCGCAATTCTGTCAGTCGATGGGAATTGATGTTATATACCTTAGTAATCGTACCGTTGATGAGCAGGATGCCACCATGCGTAATATGGAGAAGCTAGGGTTTGCCTTCGTTAAGCCCGAAAACTTTTACTTAAAAGAATCCATAAGCGGGAAGGAGCCCCGTCGTGAAGCAGTAGCTGAGAAATTTGACATCATCCTTCTGCTTGGCGATAACCTTAACGATTTTGCCGAGGTATTTGAGGATCGCACCGATAGCTGGGGTCAGCCAATTGTTGATGAGTATCGTGAGGAGTTTGGTCGTAGGTTTATTGCATTCCCCAACCCAATGTACGGCGAGTGGGAGAAAAACATATACAACCACGAGCGTGTAAGCGATGAGAAAACTAGATTTAAGCTCAGGCGCAAGGCCATTAAGGCTTTTTAAGCCTCAATTTTATATTGGTACTACTATCAATTTCGTGGAAGAAATAACCTATATGCAATATATCAATCTTGTAACTTGATGTTTACACAAAATAATGAGGTTTAATAAGCAATAAGCACCTAATGTTTTGATGTTATGAATGTTTCTGGCGTTCTAATATAATCTATCCACTAAAATAGCGGTTCTCCCCTATAGCTCGACTCTCTCGTGTGGTAACGAATGAAATGCCACACGATAAAATCTTGCGCCAGCGTTGCCTAAAGAGCCTTAAGCTAAACTATCAGATGATAGAACTTGGTGGATAGAATTGTTAGTAATACTATCCCTTACGCTCAATCTCCTTCAAGTTATCCATCTTCTTCTTTTCCAAAAAGCCTCGTATATCGTAAAGGTGCTCCTTAACTTCCCTGTTTCCAAATTCGTAAACCTTTGTAACCAGCCCGTCCAGAAAATCTCGGTCGTGAGAAACAAGTATTAGCGTGCCATCAAATGCTAGGAGTGCGCTTTTCAGGATATCCTTGGTGCGCATATCGAGGTGGTTGGTTGGCTCGTCGAGGATTAGGAGGTTTACCGGTTCAAGTAGCAGCTTTATCATCGATAGACGAGTTCTTTCTCCCCCCGACAAAACCTTAACCTTTTTGTTTATATCATCGCCTCCAAACATAAAAGCGCCAAGCAGATCCTTAATCTTGGTTCGTATCTCGCCCACGGCCACATCGTCGATGGTTTGAAAAACGGTTAGCTCCTCGTTGAGCAGCGAGGCTTGGTTTTGTGCAAAGTATCCGATTTTGACGTTATGGCCGAGGGCCATTTTTCCATCAAAAGGTATTTCACCCATAATGGCTTTAATCATAGTCGATTTACCCTCACCATTTCGACCAACGAATGCAATCTTTTCGCCACGCTCAATGGAGAAAGATGCGTTGGAGAAAACGTTAAGTTCGCCGTAGCTTTTTGAGATGCCATCGGCAACTACTGGCCAGCTCCCAGAACGTGGCGAAGGGGGAAAGCGGAGCTTAAGGGCAGATGTGTCCTCCTCATCAACCTCAAGTATCTCTAGCTTCTCAAGCATTCGAACCCGTGATTGCACCTGGTTGGTTTTGGAGTAGGTTCCCTTAAATCGTTCAATAAACTCCTGGTTATCGGCTATCATTTTCTGTTGCTCGTCGAACTGCTTTTGCTGTTGCTCCCTGCGCTCGCTGCGCAGCTGAAGGTAGGTTGAGTAGTTCACCTTGTAGTCGTAAATGCGCCCCATCGTTATCTCTATGGTGCGGGTCGTGATATTATCAACAAAAGCCCTGTCGTGCGAGATTAGGATAACCGCCTT
>JAVERU010000080.1:0-14307 GCA_034006965.1 Tenuifilaceae bacterium | reverse complement strand
CGACAGGGTTTGATCTTGATCTACTCCGTCACCATCGTTCAATGCCCTCTTATAATTGTCATCTCCCTGCACAGTGTCAATTAAGAAATTATTCCAAGCCAATATTGCATCCCACGGTGTAAGCGTATTAAAGTAAAAGTTGTCATCATCGGGTATGGTAAGATCCTCATAGTACTCACCCTGTGCTTGATTGGCAAAATGATTCATTATAGAATTATTGGTATTTCTACCTAAAGCAGTGGTTTCGCTATAAAAATCGTTTACCCGATTGTAACCCACACCAAAATTCAGCATTATTAACCCCAACTCCTCCTCACCCTGAGAAAATCTGTACGAGCCAACAATACCAAGATTATCAAACATTACACGGGTTCTCTTATCTTCGAATGGAGAGTTTAGATAGTTGGTATTGTCAAGCCGTGATTTTAGCGTTGGAGTAATAGTAAACTCCGACGAACGATATACGCCAAGCCCTGCAGGGTTGTAACTGAGCGATGTGAAATCGGCACCTAATGCGCCAAAAGCCCCCCCCATACCAACGTATCGAGATGTGCCGTACAAATGGTTTTGGGATAGCCTTAAAACATCGGCAGCATCCTGTGCTTTTGCTATGGATGCAACCAGTAATATAATAAATACTAAACCTATTCTTTTCATATCATTTTTACTAGTGAAGATGATCAGAAATATTAAGTAGCCACGAGGGATTGTGCAAATGGAGATTGATTATGATTAGTTAGAATTACGGCTAAGTTCTTTTAACAATCCCTCGTGGCTATATCGACATAAATACAAAAAGTACTTATTGAATTATCTTGACCGGGTAGACCCACTGCTAGAACCAGTCGAACTCGATCCGGAACTACTTGAGCTACCGGAGCTGCTGCTTGAGCCAACGCTAGTTGAACGCCCAGATGACCTAGTAGATCCTACGCTTGAACTTCCGCGAGTACCACTACTGCCTACGCTACTTCCATGTGAACGGCTAGAACCAGGATTTCCCACGGCTGGTGACGAACTTCTTGGAGGGGGCGTATAGGTTGATGAGGGCTGTCTTGGCGATCTTGTTGCGCCGGTTACACCCTCTCCTGCCCTAGAACCGCTTCTTACGCCATCAGATGCTGGGTAATTACGAGATGTAGGTACGTTAAAGCTATTGGCATTCCCAGGGTTTGGCCTCGTGTAGCTAGGATTATGTGTTCTCTCCTCGGAGCGGTTAGATGTTCTAGTAGTTACAGGGCTAACCACCCTAGTGTGGTTAACATCACCACGCTCTGGTCTTGTAACAATACTGTTATCCTTACCGCGAACAGGTTCTTTTACCGTAGCTGTTTTACCTCCTCGATCACCAGCAATTCTAGTCTTAGTATCAGGATCCTGAGGTCTTGCTATTGGAGTTCCAGGTTGTGTAACCCTTCTGTTTCCAGATACCACTGTTCCATCAATAGTGCCGGGTTGTGTTTTTGTTAAATTGGCATCACCGTTGTTTGGATTTGCTCTTTCTCTTTCCCTGACGCTTCCTGTTCCATAGGTTGGCTGCTTATCGGCCAAATCGCGCCGTGTGCTGTTAACGCCTGCAGTATAGCTAGCCTCAGCAATAGCACCACGATTATAGTTTATAGTACCTGTACCGGGTCTACGTCCATAGTTGTAACGTGGCGAGCTACCCCAGATATAACCATCATAAAACCCTGCATTGTATACACCGTATGTGCTCCAGGGGCTATACAACCCATAAGACCAATGGTTGTATATGGAGTAGTTCCAAGGTGAGGACCATGCATAGTAGGGACTATAAAATCCAAACCCAAAGCTGTAGTATGGTCTGTAGTAACGTGAGCCAAAGTAAGGCCACCCAAACATAGCTGAAATGTGACGAGGTTCAACCCATACGCTAGTTCCCACAACCATTACATTATAAAACGAAGGGTCGTAGGCAGAGGCGTACCAGTAGTCGTTAGAGTAGTAGGCACTCCAGCTGTTGAGTCCATAGTAGGGATCTCTCCTGGCATCTAACCTGCGTTGGTAAGCATCCTCGTAAGAGTCGGCTAAAATCCTTTCGTAAGGATTAACGTAAGGATCGTTATAGATAGTGCTATCAATGCTACCAATAGAATCGTTAGCCAGAATGTCTGTATACTTCTTCTCTAGCTCAGCCAGCTTAAGGCTCGAACTGGTTTGCTGGCCCTGAGCCTGACTACTAGCCACCACTGTTTCGGAAGGTTTTGGGTTGTAGTAAAGGTCATCTCCCTGATGGCCACTAGACCTACTCATTTGCATACTCGAGGAGCATGCTCCCAAAAGGGATGCTACAAGAGCAACTGCGAAAAATTTAATTGTAGTTTTCATAACAACCTCCATTTATTTAAAAATTACTGTTTTATTTCTTTACTTTGCAACGTTAATTATTTACATAATAGCAACAAATTTCATACCAAGTAAAGCTGATGGCAAAAGGAATTACAAGCAGAAGTGAGAATTATTCTCAGTGGTACAACGACATCGTGGTTAAGGCCGGACTGGCCGATCATTCGGCTGTGCGCGGATGTATGGTTATAAAGCCCTATGGCTATGCCATTTGGGAGAAAATCCAGCGACAACTCGATGATATGTTTAAAGCAACAGGACACCAAAATGCGTATTTCCCGTTGTTCATCCCTAAATCGTTTTTCAGCAAAGAGGCCGATCATGTTGAGGGTTTCGCCAAAGAGTGTGCCATTGTAACCCATTACAGGTTAAAAAACGACCCTAATGGAAAAGGCGTAACTGTTGATGAAGACGCCAAGCTGGAAGAAGAACTAATAGTAAGGCCAACATCCGAAACCATTATATGGAACACCTACAAAGGCTGGATACAATCGTATCGTGATCTGCCTATACTAATAAACCAGTGGGCAAACGTTGTACGCTGGGAGATGAGAACTCGATTGTTCCTTCGCACTGCAGAGTTTCTTTGGCAAGAGGGTCATACCGCCCACGCAACCAAGGACGAGGCAATGGAGGAGACCATAAAGATGATTAACATTTACGCTGAGTTTGCCCAAAACTGGATGGGTATGCCCGTTATAATCGGAACAAAATCGGAGGGTGAGCGATTTGCAGGCGCACTTGAGACCTACTGTATTGAAGCGTTAATGCAGGATGGCAAAGCGCTACAGGCTGGCACCTCGCATTTCCTTGGCCAAAACTTTGCCAAGGCCTTCGATGTTAAGTTTCAATCCAAAGAGGGAAAATTGGATTACGTATGGGCTACCTCATGGGGAGTATCAACAAGGCTTATGGGCGCTCTGGTTATGGCACATTCCGATGACAATGGACTTGTGCTACCCCCCAAACTAGCACCAACTCAGGTTGTATTTGTACCTATTTACAAAACCGAAGAGGAACTTGCAAAAGTATCTGAAAAGGTTAATGAGCTCAAAAAAGGCCTAGAGGCAAAAGGTATTACTACCCATTTCGACAACAGAGACACAGTTAAGCCTGGGTTTAAATTTGCAGAATATGAGCTTAAGGGGTATCCCGTTCGTATAGCCCTTGGCCCAAAGGACTTAGAAAAAGGGACTGTTGAAATAGCGCGAAGAGATACGCTTACTAAGGAGTTCGTGAATCAAGATATGGTGGTTGAGCACGTTGCTGCTCTCCTCGACGAAATACAGCTCAACATTTTCAATAAGGCTCTTGCTTTTAGAGAAGATAGTACAACCAAGGTTGAGAGCTACGATGAGTTTAAACGTGTTCTCGATGAAAAACCTGGTTTTGTGCTTGCGCATTGGGATGGAAGCGCAGAAACTGAAGAGAAGATAAAAGACGAAACCAAAGCAACCATAAGGTGCATTCCACTTGATGCCGAAGCAGAGGAAGGGAAATGCATCGTCTCGGGCAAACCCTCGAAGCAAAGGGTTATTTTTGCACGCGCATACTAGCTTTGTACATAACACACAATCCGATGGAAAAAGTGCCCAACAGCAAAGACCCCAAAACCCTGATAGTTAACACCCTTGTAGAGAAATCGGGGATGAAGCAGCAGGTTTACGAAAACACAATCGAAACCTTTAGCATCATTAAAATAGTTCTCCATGAATTGTCAAACGAACTTAATGATAATATTAAGAACAACGACAAAAGGATAAGGCTAGAGTACAAGGATAGAGGCAAATTTGAAGCCGAAATGAGGGTTGCAGGCGATATTCTGATCTTTAGTATGCACTCCAACGTATTTGAGTTTGATCGCGACCATAGCATTTGGAAGTTACCCTACGTGCAGGATAACAAGCTAAACTCATACTGCGGTGTTGTAAATATTTACAACTTTCTCACCGACTCATTTAAGTACAATAGGACAGATGATTTGGGGTACCTTGTTGGTCGACTCTTTATAAATAGGGAAAATCACTACTTTGTTGAGGGGAAAAGGCAAATGGGTTTCCTGTACAACAACTTTGGACAAGCAGTAATAAGCAAAGAGGCTGTTAAAAAGATTATTGAAACATCTATCCTATATTCCCTTGAGTTTGACCTTTTGGTACCACCTTACGATATGGTTAAAATAGCTACTGTTGCCCAAATGAACAGTAAAATTGATGCCTCAAAGCTACAAACAGGTAAGCGGCTTGGTTTCAAGTTTAATTCCGATGATGTTTTGGAAGAAAAGTAAACCCTTGCCCGTAGGGCAATTAAAAATTATTTAACTATGAAAAGAGCTAAACTACTAGTTTTACTGGCAACGTTTGTTGTTACAACATCGTGCGATCAAAAGTTAAAATCGAATGCCGATATGCAAGCAAAGGTAAATGCGTTTATTGAGGTTGAGCTAACAACAGATATTAGTCACCTCTCAGAGAATGAAAAGCAGATGCTACCTCTTCTTTTCGAAGCTGCTCAAATTATGGACGACATATTCTGGACACAGGCATATGGCGATAAGGAAAAACTCCTTTCGAAAATTGAGGATGAGGCAACCAAATCATTTGTCAACCTAAACTATGGCCCTTGGGAAAGGCTCAATAACAACGCCCCATTCATTGAAGGATACGGTGAAAAACCACTTGGGGCAAACTTTTACCCTTCCGATATGACCCAGGAAGAGTTTGAAGCATTTGATGCTGACGACAAAACCAGTCAGTATACTATTATTAGGCGCAAAGCCGATGGCTCACTCGAATCGGTGCCCTACAGCCAAGCATATAAGAAACAGCATGAAGAGGCAGCTAATCTGCTTCGCAAAGCCGCTGAACTTGCTGAATACGAAAACCTGAAAAACTACCTTAACCTACGGGCCGATGCACTCCTAACGGATGAATACCTAGCCAGCGATATGGCATGGATGGATATGAAGGATAACAACATCGACTTTATAGTTGGGCCCATTGAGAACTACGAGGATAGACTTTTTAACTACAAGGCGGCACACGAAGCATTTATCCTTATTAAGGATTTGGAGTGGAGTCAGAAACTTTCGCGTTTCGCAGCACTTCTCCCAGCGTTGCAAAGAAATCTGCCTGTTGCCAATAAATACAAGGCCGAGGTGCCCGGTAGCGATAGCGACCTGGGTGTTTACGATGCCGTTTTCTATGCGGGCGACTGCAACGCGGGTAGCAAAACCATTGCCATTAACCTACCCAACGACCCCATTGTGCATATAGAGAAAGGTAGCCGCAAGCTCCAGCTAAAAAACTCAATGCGATACAAGTTCGATGAGATTCTGGTGCCCATAAGTAAAATTGTGATCGATGAGGAACAGCGTAAGCATGTAACCTTCGATGCATTCTTTGAGAATACCATGTTCCATGAGGTGGCACATGGCCTTGGCATTAAGAATACTATTAACGGTAAAGGAACCGTAAGGGAAGCCCTTAAGGAAACCTACAGCCCAATAGAGGAGAACAAAGCCGATATCTTAGGTCTATTCATGGTATCGAACCTTGTGGAGATGGGCGAAATGGGCGAGAAGGATTTGATGGATAACTACGTAACCTTTATGGCTGGTATTTTCCGCTCGGTTCGGTTTGGCGCCGCATCGGCTCATGGCAAGGCCAACATGATGAGGTTCTACTACTTTCAAGAGCAAGGGGCGTTCACACGCAACCCCGAGAACGGAACCTACAAGGTTGATTTTGAGATGATGACCAAAGCCATGAACTCTCTTGCCGAAAAGATACTGGTTGTTCAGGGCGATGGGAACTACCAGGAGGCTAAGAAAATGCTTGACGAAATGGGTTACATAAAGGAAGAACTTCAATCGGACCTGAATAGAATTAACGAATCGAATATACCCGTAGACATAAGATTTAAGCAGGGGCTAAAAATGCTTGGGCTTTAAGCCTGCAAATATAGAAGTGGCCAGGATCACCGGCCACTTCTATTCAACAGACAATCCTACTTCCCACGCGAAAGGAATATTTTATTACCTTAGTCCACAAAATAACCCGTTAAAACCATGAACCTTACCTTCAACTTCATCAAATCCATTTCAAATATCTACGATGAAATGATTGAAAATGGATTTTCTCTTGTATACCTTGGAGAATTTAGCCATGAAATAACCAAGATGTTCACCTCCATGGCAGAGTCGGACATGGAGAAGCAAAGCGAAGAGCGCTCGGTACAACGCAAGGTTTACCATGTAATGGTTGAAACACTCCAGAACATGAACAAGCACTCCGACGAGATTCGCGATGGCAATATTGGAAGTGGACTTTTTATCATTGGAAAGAAAGACGACACATACTACGTTATCACCTCAAACATGGTGGCCCGCAGGCATAAGGATGATCTGGAGAATGCTTTAATTTCAGTAAACAACGCCACAAAGGAAGAGCTTAAGGAGATGTACAAAAAGCAAATAAAGGAGGGCAAACTATCGGCCAAAGGTGGGGCTGGGCTGGGCCTCATAGACATTGCCAGGAAAACCGGAGAAACACTTAACTACCAATTTCTACAGCTCGATAACGACAATTTTTTCTTTATCCTTAAGGTAGAGATCAACGCGAAAAAATTTGCCAAAGAGGCATACTAACCCCAACAGCTACCAACGGGTTTCGCTAAACAGATCGGGATTAAAAAAATCATCGGGCATACAGCTGGGTAAGCGTATATCAAAATATTTCTCGTACAGATACATCTGTCCGTTCTCAAAATATTGAACCTCAGTGGCAACAGGTTTTTCGTATATCATCTTATAGTTTTGATAGAATATCTCTGTTACCCCATTCTCATCCACCTTGCGAATTCCATGGAATAGCAAATCGTCCTTGCTAACCCAAAAACACTTCTCGTTGTAGTTGCCAACCTCGTAGTACTCCTTCCCTTTCATTGTTGTTACCTTCACTAGGGAAAGATCGATACCCATTGATTCCACCTTTGGTATAACATCTGATGGTTCAGCAGAGTACACATCGTAACCTAATGTCATTACCTCATGCAACCGTGGCCTTGAGCCAATAAGCCTATTATGATTGAATGAATATAACGTGTCGTTTACCACAAGCCATCCCCGCCCCGACGAAAAATCTTTATATCGGATATGCAGCTTGCTTGGAGACGAATAGGCAACCATCCACACCTCATTTCGGATAAGGCTATCGTTCTTATATCGATACATATCCTGCTTAAAGGTAATGTGCCTATACCAATCGTTGGCATACCTAGAATGGATTTGCCTAATAAGCTCTTCGCCGTGGCTATATGGCTCGCCTGCAAAAACAAGCGACGAGCAGCAAAGTGCCACAATAGACACAACTACCAAAAGAGCTAATTTTTTCATAATGATATGGGTTAAAACCTAGGCATAAACGCTACTAGGGTAGAATCAACATGTGCAATATATGGAATTTGGAGAAAATAATGTTTGATGATACTAAAGAATTTAAATCATTTTATAGATTTAGATTGCCTCTAATGGAATTTATTGCGATTTTTGTGGGTTAATATAAATCTATAAAGATGAAAGAGAACCATGAGGATTTTATGAGGAAAGCCATAGGGCTTTCCATTGAAAATGTAATGAATCAAGGTGGGCCGTTCGGAGCGGTAATAGTAAAGGATGGCAAAGTGATAGCAACTGGGGTGAACAGGGTAACTGCCAACAACGATCCCACCGCTCATGCCGAGATTATGGCCATAAGAGCTGCAGCTCAAAAGCTAAACGATTACAACCTCAGCGGATGCACAATCTACACATCATGTGAGCCTTGCCCCATGTGCCTATCGGCTATCTACTGGGCGCGAATTGACGAAATATACTTCGGGAATACAAAGTTAGATGCCAAGAGCATTGGCTTTGATGATTCTTTTATCTACGACGAAATACAGAAACCCATCGAAAAACGGAAGGTGAAAGCACATCAGATTTTACATAGCGAGGCGCAGGAAGGATTTAAAAAGTGGATGGACTTTGAAGGTAAAGTTGAATACTAACCTCAGGAAGTAACCTAAACACACACTAACAATCCACCACCTTAGCATATTAATGAACAGAGATACCACCATAGCAGCCATAGCAACTGCTGCCGGAATGGGCGCCATTGCAGTTATTCGATTGAGCGGAGAGCAATCGTTAAGCATCTGCGAGAAGGTTTTTAAACCTACTAAAAAGGGCAAGAAGCTATCCGAACAGCCTGCTTACACCATACATCATGGCAAAATCATCGATGACACCAGAGTGGTGGATGATGTTTTGGTGAGCATATTTAAAGCACCTCACTCCTACACCGGCGAGGATGTGGTGGAAATATCGTGCCATGGGTCGGTCCTCATTCAAAGGCAAATACTTGAGCTGCTTATTAAGAACGGTGCCACCTATGCCCAGGCGGGTGAGTTCACCCTACGAGCCTTTCTTAATGGCAAAATGGATCTGTCGCAAGCCGAGGGCGTAGCCGACCTAATTGCATCCACCAGCGAGAGCGCACGAAAGGTTGCTATGGATCAAATGCGGGGAGGATTTTCCAATCAGCTCAAGGAGCTGCGCACGCAGCTGCTTAACTTTATCTCCCTAATTGAGCTAGAGCTCGATTTTAGCGAGGAGGATGTGGAGTTTGCTGACAGGAAACAGCTGTACAGCCTTGTAGATGAGATGGACAAGCAGACCACCAAGCTATTGGAATCGTTTAAGCTGGGTAACGTTATTAAAGCGGGAGTACCTGTAACCATAGCCGGAAAACCCAACGTAGGCAAATCGACACTACTGAACAGAATACTGAATGAGGAGAAAGCCATTGTATCGGATATTGCTGGGACAACCCGCGATAGCATTGAGGATACCATTGTGATTGAAGGTGTAACATTCAGATTTATCGATACCGCAGGCCTGAGGCATACAACCGATACCGTTGAGTCAATAGGGATTGAGCGAGCCTATGCCAAAATATCGCAAGCGCAAATAGTTCTTCTACTTGTTGATACGCAAACTGCCATTGACGAAACCCTGGGTGAGATCGGCAGCATTAGGAACTCGCTAAAAAACGACCAACGGCTAATTATACTGGCCAATAAGGTTGATATGGTAGACGAAAGCACCCTTAGCAGCTTTACATCAAGCATAAAGGAAAGATTTAAGGATGTTACTCTAATACCGCTATCGGCCAAGCACGGTCAAAATATGGACACACTGCTACATGAGCTGGTAAAGGGCTACCATATCCCCATGGGCAACGACGAGGCTGTAATTGTTACCAATGCCCGGCACTACGAATCGCTCCTAAGAGCGCAAGAGAACTTAGAAAGGGTGAAAAATGGCATTAATGGTAATATCCCCACCGACTTGCTCGCCATGGACATACGCCAGGTGCTGCACTACATTGGGCAAATCACTGGTACAGTATCAACAGACGAGATATTGGGAAATATCTTCTCGAAGTTTTGCATCGGAAAGTAACATATGAGTAATCTCCCGGGATACAACAAGGACTTTAGCACCGAATTCACCTTCTCAGCATCCCGCAGCGGGGGCGCTGGTGGGCAGAATGTGAACAAGGTGAACACCAAGGTGGAGCTGCGCTTCTCTGTACCCAACTCCCATATTCTGACGGATAGGGAGAAAGCGATTGTAATTGAAAAACTGGCCAACAGAATAACTGCCGATGGTGAACTAATAATCGTTTCGCAGGTGGAGCGGAGCCAGCTGGGCAATAAGCTTAGGTGCATTGAGAAGTTTTACGAGCTGATTAACCAAGCGCTAACCCCACGTAAAAAGCGAAAACCCACTAAACCAACCAAAGCCTCGCAGGCAAAGCGAGTTGATAAAAAGCGGCAACGATCGGTTAAGAAAGAGCTACGCAAAAAACCAAGTATCTAATGGAAGATATTGCCCCACAAGGGATGAACCCGCAAATTCTAAAAGAGTTAGTATATACCAAAATGCCCTATGGTAAGTACAAGGGGGTGGTAATATACCGATTACCTGAACCCTACCTGGTATGGTACCATAGCAAGGGGTTTCCCCAGGGAAAGCTGGGAATGCTCCTGAATACAATATACGAGATAAAGCTTAACGGTTTAGAGTACCTCCTAAACCCCTTTATCAAAAGGTAATTACTTAAAGACACAAACAGTTACGACAATGCAAACGGCTGAAATAAAAGACTTTTTCAAAAGAGAATTTAAGGTGAACTCCTACCATACAGACCTTAAAGGTAAACTATCCATCCCATCAATATTCTTATTCTTTCAAGAGATAGCCTGGGAGCATGCCTCAATGTACGGTTTTGGGTACGACGATCTGAAGGATCACAACTCGTTCTGGGTGCTTTCGAGGATTCATCTACAGGTAGATATACTGCCCAGCTGGACCGACGATTTCACCCTATCGACCTGGCCTAGCGGAACCGAGGGCCCCTTTGCCCTTAGAGATTTCATTATTTCCAACAGCGCCGGTGAGCAGGTTATTAGGGCAACATCAAGCTGGCTTATTGTCGATGCACAAACCCGAAGGCCTAAGCGTCCCGATGCGTTCAAGGATAGAATGCCCATTTGCGATACCATTAGGGCCACCAATTGTAATGCCCCCAAAATTGACACTCCAGAGGGTGAAACTATCCACGAGATTCAGCATACCGTTGGGGTTTGCGATATCGATGTGAATGGCCACATCAACAACACCAAGTATATAGAGTGGGCCATAAACTCATTTGGTGAGGAGGAGTACAAGGAAGTTTCGATTAAACAGGTTGATGTAAACTTTGTATCCGAAGGATTCTGCAATGATTGCTGTAGGCACACAACCGAGAGGATTGATGCTAATACCCGAAGAACATCGATTACCCGAAAGCATGACGGGAAGGTTTTGGCTGTAGTTAGGGTAATCACGGAACCATAAAAGGGTAGGAGAAAAACACCCCTACCCCTAACAGCATATTTTGTAAAAACGATCTACCTAAGATCTACCACCTCGATACCCCGATGTTTCTGAGGGTTGAAAACAAAATCTTGATCTGTGACCGAAGCATTGGGAGTAAACTTGCTTACCTCAATAATATAGTTTATCCCATCCTTACCCTGATACTTGATTGATACTGGGTCAAGATTCTTCTTCTTAAAGATAATCTTTATAAGTGAGTAGGGTTCCGACAGATCCTCGGGATAAAGATCAACCTCGTAAAGGGCAACCCCTTTCTCGACCTTTTCGCCAATAAAGCGCGACTTAAAATCCTGTTCATAATCCCTGAAAATTTGGGTGGGGTCGTCAAGGAAACCTCCGTCGAGCGTTGTAGGTAAAGAGATTGTTACCTCATTGGCCTCGGGGATAAACTGCCACTTGGTAGTTCCATCAAAATATACCTCCATGCCCATAAGGTCAAGAGAATACTTATTCCCCTTAAAGCTCAGCTTGCCACTGTGCGTGTCGGAAAACCCTTCTTGTAAATTCTCTAGGGTAAACGAAAAATCGGCCTGAATAGTTTGGTAGGCCTGCATCTTCTCGGAAAATGATTTAATCAAATCCTTGCCAAGGGGAGCAGACTGCCCCAATGCTAAAATGCTTGCCCCTACTAGGGCCCCAGCTGTTAAAAAAAATCGCCTCATCTATGCAATTTGAAATTAGTAATTACTATCATTCGTTTTGGGCTCGTTAAGGCCTTTGAAGATGTGCTCAAGCGAAAGTTCATCCTGAATTAAAACCTGTCGCGCCTTGCTCCCCTCAAATGGGCCAACGATACCTGCAGCCTCTAGCTGATCAATAATCCTGCCAGCTCTGTTATATCCAATGGAAAATTTCCGCTGGATTAGCGAAGTTGACCCCTGCTGGTTGCCAACTATCACGCGTGCAGCCTCTTCGAACAGGTCGTCGCGTTTTGTTAAATCTACCTCTAAGCTTTCCTCTGCCGAATCGCCGCTATACTCCGGAAGCATGAATGCCGATGCGTAACCTTTCTGGTTGCCAATAAAATCGGTAACCCGTTCAACCTCTGGGGTATCAACAAAAGCACACTGAATTCTAATCATCTCGTTGCCAGTGGATAGCAGCATATCGCCTTTACCGATGAGCTGGTTAGCACCAGGAGAGTCGAGAATTGTTCGGGAGTCGATCATGGATGTTACCCTAAAGGCGATTCTAGCGGGGAAGTTGGCCTTAATCACTCCGGTTATAATATTGGTTGTGGGTCGCTGCGTAGCAATAATTAGGTGAATACCAACCGCACGGGCAAGCTGGGCAAGCCGCTGTATTGGCCCCTCTATCTCCCGGCCAGCCGTCATAATCAGATCGGCAAACTCATCAATAATCACCACTATGTAAGGCAAGTACTTATGCCCTTTATTCGGATTTAGGCGCCTGGCCACGAACTTCTCGTTATACTCCTTCACCGTGCGCACATGCGCTGCTTTAAGCAGGTCGTACCGCGAATCCATCTCTATGCACAGGGAGTTAAGCGTGTTTATTACCTTTTGTGTATCGGTGATTATGGCCTCCTCGGTATCGGGTAGCTTGGCAAGGAAGTGCCGTTCGAGCTTGTTGTAAAGGGTTAATTCAACCTTTTTGGGGTCCACAAGCACAAACTTTAGCTGCGCTGGATGCTTTTTGTAAAGCAGCGAGGTGATGATGGCATTTAGCCCAACCGATTTACCCTGACCAGTTGCTCCGGCCACCAGCAGGTGGGGCATTTTGGTGAGGTCGACCACAAAGGTTTCGTTAGATATGGTTTTGCCCAAGGCGATGGCCAAATCGAATTTACTCTCCTGAAACTTAGCTGAGCGGAGTATGGAGTACATCGAGACCACCTCGGGTCGTTGGTTAGGCACCTCTATACCTATGGTTCCCCTACCGGGAATAGGCGCAATAATCCTAATGCCCAGCGCAGCAAGGCTAAGGGCGATATCATCCTCTAGATTTTTAATTTTGCTGATACGAACACCCGGTGCAGGGACAATCTCGTAAAGCGTTACGGTTGGCCCTACGGTTGCCAGTATTCTGGCAATCTGTATGTTGTAGTTGCCAAGGGTTTCAACAATCTTATTCTTGTTATTCAGTAGCTCCTCGTCCGAAACGGGTGCCTGCCGATTCTTATAATCCTCGAGTAGCTCTAGAGGCGGGCGTTGATAGGTAGATAGATCGAGGGTGGGATCGTAAAAATCTTGCTCCTCGGAAGGGTTAATTGCTCCCTCCTCTTCGGTTATCCGCTGAACCTCAATCTCCACATCGTTAGTGTCGGACTCAAGCTTCGTTTTCTCTGTATGTGTCTTAGGGTTAGCGTCTTGGGGGCTAGCAATTAGCGTAACATCGTCCCCCTCACTTTCTGCTTTTTCCTGAGGGCCAGAGTATTTGAAAGGTTCAACTGGCTGTCTCTCCACCACAGTAGGTTGTTCCGCAGCAAATGGGTCGTCGATATTTATGCTAGTGGCATCATCAACCTTCGCTGGGCTAGGCATCGATTTGAAAATCTCGATTACCTGCCTAACCAATTTTTTTGCAAAAACAACAAACTTATCGCTAATAAAAAAGAGATACGACACCACTATTACAAGGAGTAGAAAAGCGGTGCCTGTTTTACCAATAAAAGCATTAAGCCACTGAGTAATGAATAAACCGTGGGCACCACCCAAACCGCTGCCTAGGTATCCGCGCGTTCCTTCGAAAAGGAAACCTAAAACCAACGACAATATTAACATCCCAACCAAGCCCCTGAAAACCGTTTTGCGTAACGGGAGGAGCCTTATTTTAAGAAGTCTAAAACCACCAACCCCAATTAGGAATGGAACAATGAAGGAGGCAATACCAAACCAGCGGTTCAGAAACTGCGAGGCAAACGAAGCACCTACCTTCCCTGCCCAGTTATCGACCCGAACCGATGAGCTGGAAAAAATTGATTGCCACTCAAA
>JAVERU010000079.1:0-14313 GCA_034006965.1 Tenuifilaceae bacterium | reverse complement strand
TAAAGCACCAACATCGGCCACCGAAATGGCCGATTTTATATGTAATTTTGCATTAACAGGTCACAGTCATTTCAACGGGAAGATACTTCCGGTTTCGTTGTCGACCCCATAGCTGTGCACAAGCGAAGAAAACCAGACAGATAGGAAAATTTGCTGCTTAAAAACAAGAGAATGAATTGATTGCCAACCCACACTCAGGCACATTTGGCTGCCCTAACGCACAAGCGACTGCTTCGCAGCCAAAAGAGCCTTCGTTTTGCCACCGCAACCAAGCCCACCCACCACCCCAAAAAAGTTGATAACTTTTTAATTACTTTTTATCTTAAAAATTGAGATATAAAACATAAAGAACTACTTTAGCATTTTGAAAATTTTGGTAATGAACCGAATTAAAGAAGTACTTGAAGAAAAAGGAATTAAACAAACTTGGCTTGCCGAAAAGCTAGGCAAGAGTTACAATATGGTAAACTCATATGTTCAAAACCGACAACAGCCAAGGTTAGAAGTGCTTTATGAAATTGCAAAAATTCTTAATGTGGAAGTAAAAGATTTATTAATTGAGCAAAAAAACATAAAATGAGCAATATATACGAACAACGATTCTTCTCAGCACTGAAAGATACCTTTATTGGGCATCCGATTAAAGGCAAATCGGGCTATGTTAACTTAATGGACATTAAAGCTAAGTATTTCGCTGATATTGAACCATACATACACGCTGAGATAGAAAGTAAAATTGAAGCAAAGTTTCGTGAAGAGCTGTTTGAAAAGCTTTATAGCTTTTTCGATTGCTATTTGAACGAAACAGGAACGGTATTCTTTGCCAACTCGCAGCTACATAAAAACCTATACGAAAAGGTTTATTCCGACCGCGATGATGTTGCCCTTTTCTGGAAAACTCAAAAGCTTTACTACGTAAAATCGGAAGCCAACTACGAAGATTTACAAACCGATGTAAACGGCATTAAAATTCTTTTCGATGCATCTGAAATTAAACACGCTAAGGGTAACGAAAAAAAAGCCATTCAGTTCTTTTTAACCAAAGCCACCAAAGATGAAGTAATTTTTAAAGTTCGCTACCAGGAAAACAACAAGTACGACAGGCTTAAGGAATACCTAGAACTAAAAAACAATAACGATATAATTGACAAATGCTTAGATGAGTACGGTGCAAGCATACACCCAAACATTGTATTTGCAAAAACAGAGCTGGACCCAACAGTTTTTGAAAGAAAAACCGACAGCCGAAAGTGCATCTATTTTGAGAATATTGACGATGCGCTTAAATCGGTAAAGGTGGAGTTTAGCGTGAACGACTATACCTTAATGCTGCATTACTTGCACAAAAAGGGAATAATACTTTACGAAGAAGACCTGAAAAAGATTTTCACCATTTACAAACGCCAAAACGAGATAGACTACTTTATACACAAGGATGCAGAAGGCTTTTTGAAGGAGCAGTTTGATATTTATGTGTACAACTGGCTTTTTAACGACCTTGAAACCGACTTTGATGCGGCAACCGTTAAGCGAATGCAAAACATTAAGAAAATTGCGCACAAGGTTATTGAGTACATTGCACGCTTTGAAGACGAGCTGAAAGCCATTTGGGAAAAACCTAAGTTTGTACGCAACTGTAACTATGTGCTTACACTCGATAAGCTGGCAGATAATGTTGACTTAATAAAAAAAATACTTGACAGCCCAGGCTGGAAAAACCAAGTGGCTGAGTGGCAAGAGCTGAACAAGGAATGGACTGATAATAATGGCGATACAACTAAAAAGGAATGGGCGGAATTTGCCTTTGCAAATAATGCTGGTTTTGAAAAAGAAATAGTTGTAAAAAGCAAGCTAAACGAAAAGTATCAGTATCTGCCTATTGACACAAAGTTTTTTCCTGAATTAAAATATCAAATATTATCCTGCTTTGCTGATTTAGACTCAACTATCGACGGCACAATCATAAAAACTGATAACTGGCAGGGGTTAAATTCATTAAAGAACAAATTGAAAGACATTATTGATTTAGTCTATATCGACCCACCATTTAACACTGGCAGCGATTTCAAATATAAAGATTCATACCAAGATAGCACTTGGTTATCATTGATTCTAGACAGAATAATTATTACACACGAACTTCTAAAAAAATCAGGAACTTTCTATTTTCACATAGACTATAGAGCTAATTATTTAGCTAGAATTCTTCTTGACCGAGTATTTGGCAAAAACAACATTTTAAATGAAATTATTTATGGATATAGAATTCAAGGCATTAAGAGAAATGCATATGCAAATAAACACGATACGATATATGCATACACAAAAGCAAATCCTGACTTAAATTTTCACAAGTTTTACCCCGAAAGAGAACGGCAAATTTACAACAAGCCTTTTATTGACACCCAAACAATATCACCTGATTTATCAAGTTTAAGTCAAAAAGATAGGGATGCAATTAATAACTCTTTGACAACTAATCGACCCTTAGCTGATAAGTTTAAAGAAAAATTATTTAACCAGTATTATTCTGAAACCTTTGTTCGTGATATTTGGGACCACGACAGAACTAAGCCACTTATTTCTGGTTCTTCGGAATACTTAAAGTTTCAAACTCAGAAATCTGAAGGGCTATTGTCAAGAATTATTGAAAATTCGACCGATATTGGCGATGTTGTTTTGGACTATTTCTCTGGCAGTGGAACTACTATATCAACAGCGCATAAGCTTGGAAGAAAATGGTTTGCTATGGAGATTGGAGAGCATTTCTATGGCACAAATATTCCACGTTTAAAATGGACTTTAATCGGCAATAAAATCGGAATTTCTGAAGATAACACTTTCAATGGTGGCGGTTTCTTCAAATACTACGAATTAGAGCAGTACGAAGAAGTTTTGGCAAGGGCAAAATACCAATGGCAGGGCAAGGAAGGAGAAAACTCGGTTGAGCAGTACAGCTTTTTGCAGGACGAGAAGCTGCTCGATGCCATTGAGATAGATTACCAGAACAAGAACGCCAAGGTGGTTTTCGAAAGGCTTTACCCCGAGGTGGATATTGCCGAAACACTTTCAAACGTTTCGGGCAAGCATATTAAGCAAATATTTGAGGATAAAGTAGTTTTTGAAGATGGGTCCGAAGTTGTTTACGCCGAGATGACATTTGAAAAGTACCCTTGGATAAAACCGTTAATTTGGTGGAACAGCAAATAGAAAAGCTATGAAGAAGGAAATAATAACAGCACTTACCGCTACATTTGAAGAGCACGTAAACTTTACAGAGCAAGGCATTGAGTTTTGGTTTGCCCGTGATATTCAGCATCTGTTAGGCTACACCAAATGGGATAATTTTGTAAAGGTTATAAACAAGGCAAAAACTGCTTGCGAAGCCAGCGACAATGAGATATTAGACCATTTTGCCGAAGTCGGGAAAATGGTAACGTTGGGTTCGGGCTCGCAAAGAGAAATTCAGGATTTTATGCTTACCCGTTATGCCTGCTATTTAATTGCACAAAACGGAGACCCAAAGAAAGAAGCCATCGCTTTTGCACAAAACTATTTTGCTGTACAAACCCGAAAGTTCGAGCTCATTGAGCAGCGTATTAAGGACTGGGAGCGATTACAGGCACGCACCAAGCTTTCACTTTCTGAAAAAGAACTTAGTAGCATAATTTACGAGCAAACGGGTAGCGATAAAAACTTTGCGCTAATTCGCAGCAAAGGCGATGCCGCCCTTTTTGGGGGCAAAACCACTCAGCAAATGAAGCAGAAGCTAAGAGTACCCGAAAATAGACCATTAGCCGATTTTTTGCCCACAATTACCATTAAAGCAAAAGACTTTGCTACTGAAATCACAATATTCAACACCAAAGAAAAAGGGCTAAACACCGAAGGCAGAATCTCGGCTGAACACATCACCAACAATAAATCGGTACGAAAAATACTGCTTGAGCGTGGCATAAAACCCGAAGAGCTACCTGCCGAAGAAGATATTAAGAAGTTGGAACGCAGGGTAAAATCGGAAGAAAAGAAATTGGGCAAAAGCAGCAAGTCCCTTAAGAATTTAGACCAGGAATAATGGCAAAAATAGTATTAGAAAAACTACTCAAGGATAATCCAGCAGATTTGCCCGAGTTTTACAAAAACTTGGATAAGGAAACATTTGGTATAGATTGGAAACTTCACGAATATCAGCAAAAAGCGCTAAAACACGCTTTAAATGCGCTCTACTACTTTTACGGTAAAGGTGGGCAGCTAAGGGAACACTTGCTAAAACATTACAGCACACAAATAACCGAGCAATGGAAAACCGAAATGAGCTATTCCAAAGAGAGCACCCATTTCAATTTGCTTGGGCAATACTTTAATGTTGAAGAGAACCAGATACCATACACGGAATTTTTAAACAGAGCATCGCTTTGGATGGCAACAGGTTCTGGAAAAACTCTTGTGCTCATTAAGCTGATTGAGTTTTTACATCAGCTGGCAAATAGTAATTACATTCCAAAAAATGATATTCTTATTCTAGCACCAAAACCTGAAATACTAAACCAAATTAAAGAACACATTGAAGTTTTTAACAGGAACAGCACTGTAAAAATTAACCTGAAAGACCTTCGTGAATTTGAAAAGCAAAAACACATTCAAACATCGCTGTACGAGACCGAGAGCATAACCGTTTTCTACTATCGAAGCGATAACATTACAGATGTTGACAAAATTGAACAGCTGAGCTACAAAACAGTACTAAATAATGGTAAGTGGTATGTTCTGCTCGACGAAGCGCACAAAGGCGATAAGGAAGACAGCATAAGACAAGCATACTACTCCATTCTGGCACACAAAGGGTTTATCTTTAGCTTTTCAGCCACCTTTACCGATACTGTTGATATTGTTACAACTGCATACAACTTCAACCTTAAAAAGTTTATTGAATCGGGATATGGAAAGCATATTACAGTTAGCGGTTCAGAATACAAGAATTGGAATAAAAACAAGGGCGATTACAGCGATTCAGAAAAAACGCTAATCGTAGTAAAATCGCTGCTAGTTATCACCGCCATAAAGAAAGAAGCAGAATTTATAAAAAATTTCCACCCCGAGCTTTACCACAATCCTTTGCTAATAACCATAGCAAACGAAGTAAATACTGTTGATGCAGAGCTAAAACTATTTTTTAAACAATTAGCCATTGTCGCCTCAGGCGATTTTAACATAGATAAAGCTAAGGAAGAGTTAAGTTCGGATTTACTTATCCACAAATTGTATCAATTTAACACTGCGGAGATTCCATCATCATTTATTCAGATAATAAATAGTCTTACAAAATCCGATATACTAAAATACGTTTTTAACGCCTCTGCTTTCGGTAAGATAGAATATACAAGAATACTAAACAACAGCAGAGAAGTAGCGTTTAGGTTGAAAACAGCCGCAGCAGGTCACCATTTCTGCTTACTTGTTGCATCCGATGCTACAAAATGGAGCGATAATGTTTTAGAAAATTACGAATTTACAGAAACGCCACTTACCAACTCTTATTTTAAAACTATCAACAGCAACGATAGTAGCATAAATATTCTGTTGGGTTCAAGAATCTTTACCGAAGGTTGGGACAGTAACAGACCTAATGTTATAAATTTCATAAATATTGGAGTTGATGAAGGTGCGCAAAAGTTTGTACTGCAAGCAATTGGGCGCGGTGTTCGTATTCAGCCTATTTCAGGTATTCGCAAGCGATTAGAACACATTACAAGTCCTGAAGAATCGGATAGCTTACTGAAGTTTATTGATATTAAGGCAAAATCAGAAATACTTAAAAGGAATTTGCCCATTGAAAGCCTCTTCCTTTTTGCAACAAAGAAAGAAGTAATTAAAAACATTACCGAAAACCTCAGCAGGGAAAAGGATGCTGATGACTGGAAAATTGTTAAGCATATCTCAAAAACTGAAATTCCTCAAGAATTACTCATACCAAAATACGAAGAAGTAATTTCGGAAATTCCTGCATACTCAATAAATAAGGATGAGTACAACGAACTGATAGAATATGTTGGTTCAGAATCAGGCACAAAGGATAAGATTGTGTTAATGCAATCACCAATAAACGTTTCAAAAACATTGGTTTCTGCTTTAACTAAAATTAGAGATGAAAAGAATTTCAATTTCACTATTTCTCATTCAGGCAGAAAACCTTTTGATAATCTTTTACTACTAAATCATCATTTCCATCAGAAACCAAAAAAACTAAGGTCGTTTGAGCCCGTCTTGACAGAAATAAACCATTTTGAAAAAATTGAAATGGCAAATATTCCAGACAATGAACTAGAATTGTTGGAAAAAGCAATTATAAATTCTTTGAAAAGTAGTAAATCTGAGTATAATTCTGTAAGCGATATAGTTGCGGCATACTCGGAAAAGAAATTAAATGACCAGGAATTGCAAGAACAACTTGCATTATTTAATAATCAAGGTAAACCAAGCAGTTATAATTACAATGGTTTGAAAATTGATTTGAATACAGACTTCTTGGCGGAGCATTATTATAACCCAATACTTCTTACATCAGAAGCACACAGACAACTTTTCAAACATATTATTTGGGTACCATCAGAAATCGAATTTTTAAAGAAGTTACAAGAGAATAGAACCAAATTAGAAAAATTTGATTGGTGGTACTTCTCAAAAATTGACCAAACTACTGACGATGTTTCAATTCCTTACTATGACACAAGAGAGCAGGAATATCGAAGTTTCTTCCCTGACTTTATTTTTTGGTTGAAGGAAAAAGACTCAAACAATTTATTAATAAAATTCATTGACCCCAAGGGTAATGTAGTTGGTACAGGAAATGGAGAAGATAAAGCAAAAGGTTACGAAAACATTTTCAACTCAAAAGAATTACAGTACAACGACATAAATGTTAACGTGGAGCTATTCTTTTACAATGAACCCATTGGTGTACCTTCATCTGTAAAAGATTATTTTACTAAGGATTTTGAGAAAATGTTTAAGTAATGCGAACCCTTCACAGCCACACACATTACTCACTCCTTGTTCTTTCCTTTAGGTGTTCGTGAGCCGCAAACGGGTTGCCAAGTCGCACAAGCTGCCCTGCAATCCAAAACTTGGCAAACCTGCCTGACGGCAAGGCAGGAAGTGTGTCTGTTCCCGACGCACGGACTGAAAGACATTGCAGCAAATTTAAAACGAATAAAACGACATATAATTTAACGCCAGGGTACAATAAGGGGTTAATAAAAAGTTGGATGATAACGGATTATGAGACTTTCTCGCTTTTTCGTAGCTTCGTTCAGTTGGATAAGAAAACCGTTTCAATCTCCAGCACTTTACCAACCCCATAGCTACAAGCACATAACAACCTAGCATTTATGAGCCAACCATTTAAAAACCTTTCACTCACCCTCCTCTGCATAGCAATCGTTGGTTTGCAATTCGTATATAGTCAGGTTTCACAAAGTTATTTTACATCACCCCTCGATGAAAAACAGCACAAACTAAACATTGAGGATGTCTCCCTGTTGGTTGTTCAACAGGTGGACTCAGGGAATTTTGAAAATGTAAAACAAATTCTTGAATTTGGAATTAGCCCTAACATCGATTGGTATGGCACCACACCTCTTATGTATGCCGCACAGCGAGGGCATTACGAGATTGCCCGCGAGCTAATGATTTACGGGGCAGAGCTAGACACCCCTAACCCCGAAGGGCTAACCGCCCTACACTTTGCCACCTCAAACCATAAGGATAGCATTGCCGAGCTGCTAGTGCTAAATGGTGCAAACCCACACCCTATAAATAGCCAAGGCGTTTCCCCCTTACATTATGCCAGCGCCTATGGTTATCCCTATATGGCTTACCTACTCCTAAGCTACGGAGCGCATATCGACTCGGCCGACTACTCTGGGAACACACCCCTAATGGCTTCGGTATACTCTGGCGCACTAGAGGCAGCCGACTATCTGCTTGAGAACTGGGCCGATGTGGACAAACCCGACAACAATGGGATTACCCCGCTTATGGTTGCTGCTCAGTTTAACGACACCACCATGATGCGGCTACTCACCGATTATGGAGCCGATATAGACAAGAGGGACAACAAAGGCATTACGGCCCTGGCCGTAGCCATAGCAAACAAATCAGAGGAAGCAGCAATTTTTCTGCTTGAGCAGAAAGCCTCACTCCACAACCTCCCACCCGAAATGAGCTATGCCGACTTGGCTAACCGAAACGGATTAAAAGAGTTAGCACTCACCTTAAATGGCATTGGAAGCCCGTTATCAAAAAAGATTGAGGTGCACTACGTAGCACCATACGTAAAAACCACCATCAATAGCAACGACTTTTTTATGGCCATTGGAGCAAACACAACCCTTTTGCCCTACGGCATTAGCCTAGGAATCGACATTGGGATAAGGCCCTACACCAAGGCCATTGTTATTGAAGACACCTATGCCACGTATCAATTCTTTGAGCGACGGAATATTGCAAGCGTTAGCATTGCTAAAGAGTTAGCACAGAGCACAACGCGCAAAAAATCGGTGGTTAGCTTTTCGCTAGGGGTAAAAGGGATCACATCGTGGGGAAAGTACAACGTAGAGAGCAGTGTTTATAAAGCCAAAACCTATCACTTGATTACACCCGAAATACGGTGGACATTAGCTAGAAATTGGTTTTACCTATCGACAAGTTTCCACTTGCTCACTATGGATCACCTAAAAGAGTCTCCCCTATCGTTTAGCATCACCACAGGATTCATTATTGACCCAACAAAATCAAAGGTTAAAAAGAAGAAGATTGACTGGTACTAAGCACACCAAGTTTAAGGATGAAAGTATATGACGAGTAAAAAATCGACATACATAACCCCAGCGTACCTGCTATTGCTTTTGATGATGGTAGCACTGCAGGGCTGTGGGCTAGGGGAAAAACGTTCCAGCTGCTTATCGACTAAGCCGTTAGGTTTTGGCGTGTTAGCCTTGATAACCCTAAACGAAGAGAACCAGAACATCCAAGTGGCAGTATACGAGGGTACAATGGAGAATAATACCCTTAGATACGAGAAGAAGCTAAACAGGTACTCTAGGGAACTTTGGCTCGAAACCAACAAGCAGTACACGGTTATTGCGTACTACCAGAAGGATGGTAAGACCTACCAGGTGGTTAGTGGGATTGAAATGTCCGTATCGCAATCGGGCAAATGCTACTACGTAAGCAATACTGTTATTGACCTAAGGTTAAAGGATTAACAAAACACATCTGTTTACCCTATGGAACACCTAAGCAGTCGAAGCTTGTTGAGATATTCCCGAAAGCTTTTGATTATCATTATACCTATTGCACTGGTGATAATTAAAGGTTGCAGCATCGAGAAACTTTTAGAGTTTAAATGTTCGGAATGCTACCCCGACAAGCCGCTGGACTCAAGGGTTAAGCTGCACCTTACCATTAACGAGGAGAACACTGAAGTTCCCATAACGGTATACTTAGGCCCACCCGAGAACGAGGTGATCGTGCTAGAAGAGGTTGCCAGCAAGGAAACTCATTACATCTACATTGAAAATGAGACGCTGCACACGGTAGTTGCAAAGTACAAGGTTGATGGTAGGACACGATATGTTTTTAACAGGGTTGAAACAAAGATATTCTACGATTACGACTCGTGCAGCGAGCCCTGCTTCTGGGTATCGGGAGCCATAGCTAACTTGCGAATCGCCTACTGACAGTGTTCCACAGCAACTAATACTGCGAAAGCCCCTTGGGGGCTCGTAAAACTTCAATTATAATTTCTGCCGACAACCAAATCCGTTGGGCTGTGTGCTAAACCTTCTCCAACTCCTCCATCAGCGCTTTGCGCTTGGGGTAAAGCCTTCGAAGCTCATCAATCACAAAATTTGCCTTGTCTCGCTCTCCCATCTTTATCATTCTACGCAAATAGCGACAAGCATTTTGGTAGTGATTACGGCCCATATTAACCTCCATGTCCTTTAAAATGGCCACTTGGTAAAGTGCTGCCACCTCCGAGGGAAACTCTTTAACCAAGTACCGCGAGTATACATCGATGGTATGGAGAGAAACATTCTTTTGAGCTATGGCCAGCAGGTCGGGCCAACGCTCTTCCCAAATATATATCTGTGCCACGGTTGAGGAATCGCCCCACCGGCTCTTGGCTTTCAGCTCCTTAATAAGCCCATCAACATAAGCGTTCCACTGATCCTTAGCAATATTATTTTTCAGCACATCAAAGTAAGGTTTTCTCTCCATATGGCTCTCGAGAAACAATGTTCGCGAAAGTTCAAGCACTTTGTCAACATCATTCTGCTGTTGGTAAACCTTCAGCAGCAGCTCCTTCCAATTAGTTGCCAACCCATCAAACTTCCCCTGATCAACCTTAATGCCCTGCTGGCAAAGCGCGATGGCCTTTTCATAATCCTTGTTCTTAATGGCCTTTTCTATAACGGCCTTGCGAAAATCGGAGTTCGAAACATTTTCCTCCATATACTTTTCGGCCTGCTCATCACCCTCGGTTTTTCTGATTAGATTTAACCTAATACGCTGTGCTTGCCTGTAATCCCAATCCCAACCATCCCTCTTGGGTTTCACAGCATCGAGCAGCTCATATACTTGCTTAACCTCCTCCTCAGTCGATTGATTTTTAACAGCAATGTCAAGCATAGCGTTGTGCCAATCCCAACCCTTAAAAATTTCTTTCTTATAAGCTTTTACACAGTAATCAAAAAGATTTTTCCTAATCTTCTCGGGCAATTCCAATTCCGATATGGCGTGAAGAATGCTAATGCTGGATTCAATACTGGTTCCAATATCGGCATTGCTATCGTCGGAGTAGTCGAGGGCTTTGGTCATCTCCTCCAGTATCCCCATAGCCATATACATGGCCGATTCGGTGCTCCCAGAATTCATCAGCTGCTCGGCATTCTGCACCATTTGGTAAACCTCGTTGCCCACATCCCGAGCCTCGTAGTAACCGATATACCCCTTTCGTCCTTTGGCATTTTGGAGGATGGCCTTAACCTGCTTAGCGTACAGCTCCTTTGATTCGGGAATTATCCTGTAAGCGTGCTTCCCCACAAACAGCTGCCTAAAGGACCTGTCGCTGTCACATTTTTCGCGAACAAAATCTTTCAACTCCTCATGCGGCATCGTATCCAGCAGCTCATTCACCTGCTCGGCTATCCCCTTGCTTTTGGTCCTGGGCTTTGCAGCAGATTTTGCTGATTTATTCTCCTTAACCTCAAGCCCCAGCTCATCCTTTTGCAGATAGAAAAGGGCTGCCACCACGTGCTTGCAAACGGGGCCAAAATCGTAGGGGCAGGTACACACAAACTCGGTCACCTCATTGTTATCAATCTTTAGGTTCACAACATAGGTTTCGGTTCCCTCAACCAGCAGTTCAAACTCGCCGGGTGAAATTAGCTCGGGCTCGCCAACGTACCCTTTCTTGAAATACTGCAAGCCCCGTTTTAGTATGGTTTCATCGATATACTGTTCAAATGAGTCTAATGGAATTTTCATAGCTAGCTATTTTGGTAGTATTATCTTAATTTCATTATTTTATCAATCATACCCCGAGCCTCCACCGACGATGGGGTCAAATCCTCATCGTTTATATGACCCTCAATTAGCTGGTTTGTAATTACAAAGATATAATCCTTGCCGCTCATCCTATCGTAACGCCAAGCGATATGCTTGTCGAACTCCCTTACTCGACTATAAAGTTTATGGTAAACATCACGATTATCAGCCTGATGCTCCTTCCAATCCTTAAGCAGTTGGTAAAATTCATTTAGCCCATTCTCAAGCTCCTTCTGCAGCCCCTTCTCAATTATGCTTCGGGCAGCTTTTTTGTCGGCTTTTGAAAGTTCCATATCTATATTGATTTTGGCATATTGAAAACAGAATCTAAGTGGTCTGACCTTCGATGTAAAACATCGAGGTAGCTATTTATTTTTTCTTCATACTCGATATGGTAGTCGGGATGCAACTTTTTTATAAGGGTTAACACCCTGCGCACAGTTAATGCGACCTTGGAATCAAACGAAGTAAAGCATGTGCCCAATGACCTCGAATAAAGTCTAAACACATCATCAAGTATATACATCAGCAGGTCAGCCTCCAGCTTCTTGTTCTTTGATATTTTGGCAAACTCGCTAACCCGCTTATTGCATGCACCAATCATATTGGCCATACGAAGTTCCTCGGAGAATCCTTTGTATCGCTTTATCCAAAGCTTATCGATATCCTCAATGGCCTTTTGGTACAATTCTAGCTCGCCCTCCTGCTTGTCGAAGAAATGTACCGATAGGTATTCGTAATACTCCTTTCGCGAAGCCATGGCGATAACCATCTCGGCCAGTTCACTTTTTGAGTAGGCATTAACCAACGCCTTAATTTCTGTCTTACTACGCTTCATAATATGATTGGCCTTTCACAAGTTATTCAATTACCAAAGCTACCTCCTTGCTATGCGAGCGTTTACTATCAACCAAATCGATATACTTACAACCCCTAATTGCCTTGGATATGTTTAACGCCTCGTTGTGGCTATGGAAACTATCCTTTGTGGCGCCAATCACCAAACAGCTTGCTTCAATTTTGGTTATTCGTCAAATATAGTGGAAATAGGGAAAAAGGACTATAATCCGGATAAAAAAATGGACAGTCCAATTAAACAATACTACAGGTAGATGCCCCATGGTTCATTGAAAACATTGAAGTTCATTCCCCCACAAAGTCTGTAAACGTTTTACTAGCTATGAATCGGCAAGCCGGTTCTCTTGCAGTAAATGCGGTAAGCTAAGTAAAGTGCATGATGGGCATTATAGGGTTTGGCGTCATTTAGACATCTGTGACTATAGTTGCTATTTAAACATAAAAATGCCAAGGACAAGCTGTCCTGAACATGGGATGTTGGTATTGGACAAGCATCCATTCGGCAGACAAAATACCCATTATAGTTTTCAGCTGGAAGTGTTGATCATGACGAAGGCGAAAAATGTATCCATTAGAACCCTTTCAATAGAACTAAGAGAGCCAGACAGCAATATTTGGGGCACCATTCATCGCTACATTAAGCAAGGAGTCCAGAAAACTGATTGTTCCAAAAACAACAAGTTTTGGCGTTGATGAGAAGTCATACCAAAAAGGGTTAAGGTATGTTTCCATATTTACAGACCATGGTACAGGGAAAGTAATTGATGTTTGTGAAGGACGAGATCAAAGCGTTTTCAGCCAATGCTATCAGAAATTATACGGTCACTCGCGGAGCCCCCAACTACATCAAGCAGATCAGCATGGACATGTCCAAAAGCTACATGAGTGGACCAAAGATTTATTTCAGTAGTGCAGAAGTTATATTTGATAAATTCCATATAAAAAAAGCACTAAAAGAGGCGGTAGATAAGGTAAGAAAGGTCGAGGTTGCTTCGAATGAGAGATTAAAGAAAACAAAGATATATGGCTGCAAAATGAAGAAAATCTCAACAAGGAACAGAAGGAATGCTTAACAAAATTCCTTGAAGAAGCCTCAACAGACACGGCCCAAGCATATAAACTAAAAACAGCATTTGAGCAATGTGGAGGATACAGGCAAAAGCAATCGAGCCAACGCTAAATCAGTGGCTACAAATGGCGGAACAAAACGCGTTAAAACCAATTTTAGCTTTTTTGTGAAAACAGTGAAAAATCATTTTCAAGGAATTATAAACTCAATGAAATCTCTAGTAACAAACGCGCTTTCGGAAGGACTAAATAGTGTATTTCAATTATCAAAACATAGAGCAAGAGGATATCGAAATGTTGACAATTTTATGGCGATGGTATACTTCTTAGGCAATGACTTTAAATTCTCATTCCATTCAAAATGACGAATAACCTGTATTTTTGAAAAGGGAAATAATTCTTTAATATGGATACTCAATATTTCACCTAAAAACACTATCTTTGCTGCATATCATTGAAAACCAAAGTGTATGAATCTTTTAATTTTTTCAACCCAATTACCTGACTAGGATAGTTGTAAGGTCAAGTGGAAAGAGTATAGAGAAAAGATTGGAGTGGTTTGCCCTAGGTGTGGAAGCAAGGAGCACTACTGGAAATCAGATAAGGAGAATTATGAGTGTAAGCGCTGCAAGTATCGTCAAAGTTTACGCAGTAATACAGTGATGCATGGTAGCCAACTCCCTTTCAGGTATTGGTTTATAGCCATTCACCTGTTAACTTCCACCAAGAAATCATTTTCTGCATGCGAATTACAAAGGCAATTAGGGCACTCAACCT
>JAVERU010000078.1:0-14671 GCA_034006965.1 Tenuifilaceae bacterium | reverse complement strand
CCATCGGCAGTAATCAAATCGCTTAGCAAGATCGATCAAAGTAAGTCGGGTGGGACATTGCTGAACCAGAGGTTTTTACCTAGTCTGCTCAGGAAAGAAGAGGATGTTAAGAAGCTTGGACATCTTATCCGCAGCTACTTTACCCTTGGCGGCCATCATATTCAGTTTAATATTGTTGATACGGCCACGCTGTTGGCTGCACAGAAATCCCCCGAGGATTATAAGGATTTGATGGTTCGTATGGCTGGTTACAGCGATTATTTCAACGATATGAATGCCGATTTGCAGCAGGAGATAATTGAGCGTACCGAGAATGATGCCTTTTGATTATGAGTAGCAGCTTAATTTTTGACATAAAGCGATACGCAATAAACGATGGGCCAGGCATTCGTGTTGTGGTATTTTTTAAAGGGTGTAACCTGCATTGTGCTTGGTGTCATAATCCCGAGAGCATATCGCCAAAAGCGGAAAAGATGTATAGCCCGGCCAAATGTATAGGCTGTGGTACTTGTGTTACAGTTTGTCCTCATAATGCACTTTCTTTAACATCAGAAGGTGTGATAACCGATGCT
This sequence comes from Tenuifilaceae bacterium, assembly GCA_034006965.1. Taxonomy (GTDB): domain Bacteria; phylum Bacteroidota; class Bacteroidia; order Bacteroidales; family Tenuifilaceae; genus Perlabentimonas. Next base: position 14,099 of record JAVERU010000078.1, on the reverse strand, counting down.
AACCTTTGCCAGCTATGCGGAAAATGTGCCGAGGTTTGCCCAACCAAAGCCATTGAGATATCAGGCGAGCAAATGTCGGTTGCTCAAGTTATGGCCATTATTGAAAAGGAGCGGGTTTTCTTCGACCAGTCGGGTGGGGGAGTAACCTTTTCGGGCGGTGAACCTCTGCTGCATTCCGATTTGCTTATCCCATTACTCGATGAGTGCAAACAAAGGGGAATCCACACCGCTGTAGATACTGCTGGCAATGTGAAGACGGAAGTAATTCTTGAGGTGGCCAAGCGAACCGACCTGTTTCTTTTTGATATAAAGATGATGGACGCTGATATGCATAAAGAATGGGTTGGCGCAGGCAATGAATTGATTCAACAGAACCTTAAAGCAATTGCCGAAACCGGAGCAAATATCATTGTAAGAGTACCTGTTATTGCTGATGTTAATGACACCGTGCAAAATTTTGTGCAAACGGCAAAGTTCATATCCGAACTACCGGGCACAAAAATTACAGTTAACCTTTTACCATATCATAATATTGCCGAGGCAAAATATGCCAAGTTGGGTAGCAATAGCAAATACCAACGTATGTCAGAACCCAGTAAAACAAATTTAAGTAAAGCAGTTGAAATATTTGCGGGGTTTGAAATCATGGCAACTGTAGGAGGGTAATTTAAAAAGGGTTCTACCACAAATTTAATGGAAGAATGTAAATTATAGTAAACCTAAATCTTTGGTTTGGGTTTGAAGACAGAAGTCAGAAGACAGAATTAACATGCTTCAACCTTCCAACTTCCCTGCCCGACTGCATCGTTCAGGCGGGGGTCTTCGGACTTCCGACCCTAAAATCACTCCACTAAAATTGTAGTAGTACCTTAAAAAGTGATTGATTAGTAAACACAAATACTTATTAGTATGAAGAATATTAACAAACTATTGGTTAGCGCATTAGTGGTAATTCCGCTAATTACATTAGGTCAGGTTACCGTTGAGGATTACCAGCGTGCGGAGAGGTTTTTACAACAAAATCTAGGTAAAAGCATCTACACAAGTTGGGTTTCGCCAGCATGGCAATCCGACAATAGTACTTTTGTATACAATGTTACTACTCGAAGGGGGAAGGAGTTTTATCGGGTAAATCCCGATACGAAGCACAAATCAGTGGCATTTAATCATGAAACATTGGCTTCTTTGCTATCCGATAGCCTTGGCGAAAAAGTTGAGCCCTACGAGTTGCCAATTAGCAGGGTTAAGCTGGTTGGTTGGGATCAACTCACATTCTGGGCTAGGGAAAGGCAATGGACATATAACTCTTCCCAAAATGTGCTAAGCTTAATTTCCAGTAATCAGCCCTCTCGAAAGGAGTCCCAGTCGCCCAATGGTAAATGGATTGCATTTATCAGCGATGGCAATATCTACCTACGCGAAAAGAGTTCTGGGCGGGAGCATCAGCTAACCACCGATGGTACTCCCGAAAATGGTTATGGCCACACCCTTAGCTGGTATTTCACCCGCAACGACAGTAAGGGTGAAGAGAACGATTACCAAGTTGAGGTGTACTGGAGCGATGACTCCCAAAAGCTAATCGTTCCAAAGTTCGACCGAAGGCAAACCCGTTGGCTTCAGCTTTATAAGGTTGATGTTGAAGGGTATCAGTCCGAGATTGTATCGTACGAGCGAAGCTTGGCGGGTGATACAGCGGTTACTATGGTCGATTTCTTTCTTTTCGATGTGGATGATAGAAACCCCATTAAAGTAGATTTACCCGCTAATCCTGCTTTTTTGGGAACAAGTTTTTACACCTTTAAGGATAATCCCAAGGCATACCATGTAAGGTACTACAGAGGGTACAAAACGCGTGAGCTGTTTGAGATCGATCTTGAAACGGGCAGTGCACGCTCGGTTTTAATCGAGAGCTATCCCAAATCTTTTGTCGATATCTACACGGAGACCCTTGAGGTTGATTACAAGAACGATGAGTTTATCTGGTGCTCGGAGCAGGATGGCTGGAGCCATTTGTATCGCTATAGCCTGTCGAGGGGCGAGCTGAAGAACCAAATCACCAAGGGCAATTACTACGTGTATGGGGTTGAGCATTTCGATAGTAAGACCGGAATCATTTGGTTTACTGCAGGTGGTGTCGATCCCAACAGAGACCCATATCAGAAATACTTATACTCAATTGATATCAACGGAAAGCGAAAGGAGCTGCTTACACCCGAGGAGGCTACGCATGCTATTAGCATATCACCCGATAAAAGATATTTTGTCGATAACTATTCAACTCATAAAGATCCGAACGTTGCAGTAGTTCGGAATCTAAAGAATGGCAAGGTGGTGTTGGAGGTTGAGCAAACCGATATTGACGACCTGCTGGAGCTGGGCTGGAAGCCAGCGGAACCGTTTAGTATGCTTGCCGACGATGGCAAAACCATGCTGTATGGAACAGTAATAAAACCTACCAATTTCGATGCTACCAAGAAGTATCCGGTGATTGATGGAACATACACTGGCCCGCATACCATCCGTACGCCCAAAACCTTTGCAAGGAGCGTACTCAATATGGATCTATCGTTGGCCGAGCTGGGCTTTGTTGTGGTTAATATCGATGGTCGGGGCACAGCTTACCGGTCAAAAGAGTTTCATGATGTATCCTATGCAAGGCTAGGATATGGGTTAACCGATCACGTTTATGTAATTAAACAGCTGGCCGAGAAACACCCATACATCGATGCCGAAAGGGTTGGTATTTATGGCCATTCGGCTGGTGGTTACGATGCCACGCGGGCACTGCTTCTTTTCCCCGATTTTTACAAGGTGGGCGTATCGTCGGCAGCCGATCATGATCACCGAATGGAGAAGGTTTGGTGGCCCGAGCTTTATCAGGGTTTCCCTGTCGATACGCAGTATCACAACCAATCGAACGTAACCAATGCCAGCAAGCTGAAGGGTAACCTAATGATTGTTACCGGCGATTTGGATAATAATGTTAACCCATCGGCAACGTACAAGCTGGCTGGGGAGCTGGTGAAAGCCAATAAGGATTTTGAATTTATCGTTTTACCAAACGATAATCATGATACCTGCTATTGGAATAAATACTTTCTCCGCAAGCGTTGGGATTTTTTTGTAAGGCATCTGCTTGGTGAGGAACATCCAAAGGAGTATAAAATTGAGTAAATTTACCATTAGGTAATTAATCAGGTAATCACATCATTAATCAAGAAATCATACAGGCTGGGGGTGTAAAAAGAGTGGCAGAGCGGGTTACGTTTTCGTCCCCCGACGGAAACGCCCGAGCAGGCGAAACCGCTCTGAAGTTCCAATGTAAACCCAAAATTTGTCCCGAAGTCCTACTTCGGGATTGGCTACACCCCTTTGTTAACGTTTCGTGGTTAAGCGTCAAATTTAATTTCAATTCCTGTTCGTTGGATTTCAGATGCAAAAGGATTCATAGTGTTAAAATCCTTTTCATTAATTGGATGAGGTTCAATTCTCAGGTCAACACTTCGTCTTAATTTCATTAATTGTCTTTGAGTCGAAAAGAAATCCGACATATTATTCAGAATTATTGCTACATCAATATCGCTTTCTTCTCTTTCTTTACCTTTAGCAAATGAGCCAAAAAGATACACTTTTTTTACCCCCAAATCATCTGGGATAAGCATTAGATAATTTTTAACGGTTTCTATAATTCTTGGATCAACCATTCCCTTATTTTTTCAATACGTTGAACCCATACTGCTGTAAATTCTTTAGTGCAAAGTTTATTGAAATCCCGTTTGTAATTATCATAACGTGCATTCAAGTTAAAAGTTGAGATGTCGTCTAGCCATTCTTCAAATTCACTGGAAACTTTTAAACCGCACTTTGATGATAATCTTAAAAGGTCGTGAGTGTAAAGAGCGTGTTTCTTTTGATTTTTAACGTAATGAGCTTTTAGCAGCTTTTCAATTACTAAGTGTCCTATGAATAGTGCCCAACTATAATCTCTTGATTTCAAGAGGTTATTCATTGTAGCATAATTTTGGTCAGATGAATCTTTCCAGTAACCAATTATCTCTTCAATATTTTCTATTCTTTCATCCATAACGCAAAATTACAATTATTTTTGAAAACTGAAATTCTTTCGCGACTGTCACCATGAACGCTAAAAATATGTTTAGCAAGCAAACCTAACCGTTACTACTTTGGCATAAACAAGCCCGGATTATTTGCCATTATGGACATTGAAAATGGTAACGATTACATTTTTGGCGATAATTTTACAATGGATAGTATTGTGTAGATGGGGCTGCAACCAACGGTTAAGGAGATGGCTGCCGAGGTTGGTGTGGTGAATACGGGCACTGTTGTCGAATTGTCCGAGCTGCTATATCGAGTGCAGCGTGGCAGCATACAATACTTACCACCCTATCGATCCGAACACTATATAAAGTTGATGAGATTCCTAGGCATTTCACCCGCCGAGGCAAACAGCAAGGTAAGCGTACCATTTATTACGGCGGTTGGCGAGCAACGCAACGTAAAATCAGCAGAGGAAATTGTTGAAATCGATCATGCCGTGTCGGTAACCGCCGAGATGCATCAGGCAGCCATGAGGTATGCCCAACCCGGAATGACCGAGGCACAGGTTGCGGCCAAAGTGCATGAGGTAGCTTTAGCTGGGGGAGGCGATATCAGCTTCCCAATTATTGCCACCATAAATGGTCAAACGCTTCATAACCATTACCATGGTAATACCATTAGCGAGGGGCAACTCTTTCTTTTAGATGCTGGTTATGAGTCACCTTTGGGCTATGCAGGCGATATGAGTAGCACTTTCCCTGTGGACAAAACTTTTACCGATGTTCAGAAGGAGATTTACGAGATTACCCTAAGGGCTCACAATGGCGCCATCGGTATGCTTACGCCTGGCACTCATTTCAGGGATGTGCATTTGCAAGCTGCCCGTATAATTTTCGATGGGTTGAAAGACCTTGGTTTCACCAAAGGCAATACCAGCGATACTGTTGAGAATGGTGCGCATGCTCTCTTCCTCCCCTGTGGAACGGGTCATTTAATGGGGCTCGATGTTCACGATATGGAGAACCTGGGCGAGCAGTATGTTGGTTACTGCGGCGTACCCAAAAGCAAACAGTTTGGACTAAAATCGCTTCGTTTAGGTCGCGAGCTCAAGCCGGGATTTGTGCTAACCATTGAGTTGGGTATTTACTTCATTCCAGAGCTTATCGATCTGTGGCAGCAGTCGGGTATCAACAAGGATTTTATCAACTTCGATAAAGTGAACCAGTACCGTGACTATGGTGGCATTCGCAACGAGGAGGATATTCTGATTACCGAAACAGGGCATCGAATTCTGGGTAAACCTCTGGCAAAGTTTATTGAGGATGTTGAAAATGAACGGTTGTTTGCGTTTAGCTAGTTCTCGAAATACTCAACAAAAAAAATCGTCCCTTAAGACGATTTTTTGTAACAACTAATTAGGCATATTATCCAAACCGTTTAAGCCAGTTAAAAATTATCTGTTTACCATACGGAGTAAGAATTGACTCGGGATGGAACTGAACTGCACAAATATCTAGCTCACGGTGGCTTAAAGCCATAATAGCACCGTTGTCGTCAATGGCATCAATACTTAGGCAACCAGGAAAAGAGTGTTGTGATACAACCCACGAGTGGTAACGGCCCACATCAATTTTGCTGGGCAAACCTTTGAATAGGTAGTGTTGTGGTTGGTTGATATTTATTAGTGTTGATACGCCATGGTGTACCTCTTCAAGGTTCTCAAGTGTTCCTCCAAATACTTCGGCTATGGCCTGTTGCCCAAGGCATACACCAAAAATCTTTTTGCTATCCTTGTACCGTTCAATGAGAGGCAGTAGCAAGCCCGATTCCTCAGGTAACCCAGGGCCTGGCGACAGAATAATTCCATCGTAACGATCAACAACATTTAGATTAATCTCATCGTTTCTAATCACATCAACATCAATATCATCAAACTCGTCTACGTAATGGAATAGGTTGTAGGTAAACGAGTCATAATTGTCGAGGATAAGGATTTTTGGCATGGATGAATTGAAAGGATTGGATTAGGAGAGATGCTTCAAAGTTTACTAAGTTCTTCAATTCTTTTAATAAAATCTTCGACCTGTGGTATTCATGACAACATCTGTTTCTTCAAAATCAAACAGATCACCGTAATCCCCTTTCTGCCGATAATCAAATAAATCAGAAAAAAGCATACCAAAGGATTTGTCGAGTTTACCGTTTTTAATGAAATGAAGATTAAACTGAGTTTTTACACCAGTGTGGGTATTGCTATTAATATCATTTTTTGCAAATAATGCTAAAATTGCATAGAAACAAGCATAATACAATCTGTTAATTGATGAGTTCCAACTCTTAGTATTGGCAAGAGTTTTTGCATCATTGAGCGTTAATATGGCCCTTTCTAGCCTGTAGGTTATATATTCTTCTTTTGTTTTGTTCATAATTACATCGCTACACCTTCCTTTGTTACATTTTTGTAAAAAGGGGTCATCCAGTACTTCGATCGCCATTCATCTTTATTATAAACAAAGGTAGATAGCGCTTCTCCCATTTCAAGTTCAATATCGAAAAGTTTATGTCTGAATTTTTTTTCTGTTTCGGAATCAACTTTTGAATCGAGTAATATTAAAATATCCCAATCAGAATCAGGTCTATTATCGCCTCTTGCTCTTGAACCATAAAGAATAATCTCTGCAGATGGATCAATGTCTCGTACCTGCTTTTTTATCATTTTAAGCACTATATTCTTTTGGCTTTTCATAAAGCAAATATAATTAAAAACAATGATTTTTCATAAGCAGGTCTTCCTAAAACAGCAACGACAAGCAGGTTAACCCTCCGTCCATCTTTCAAAACTCCAACATCTCAACCTCAATAATATTGTAGCCTAAGTCTATAATTTTCTGTTTCGATGTTGGAAATCCTGTAGGGATAAGCAGGTTGCCGTTTACTTTTAGGCAGTTGGCTGAGTATTACTCGTCCTCGTCAAGAATGATAACCTTACTATTTTGAGCAATGTGAGCCATCTCCTGAACAGCAATAAAGTTGTTGTTTTCCAAATAGGCTATCCCTGTTTTTAGGTGTAGTATATCGTTAACAGAAACATTTGACGATGTGTATCCATACTTTTCGAGAATGGTTGAAAGTTGCTTTGTACCCTCAAGATTGGTTCGCTTGGTTAACCCAATGTAGAAATGATTTTCAACCCTCATTATATCGCCCCCCCTCGAGGTTTTCCGGTGCAACAATATTTTCTATTGCTTTATATTCAGCAAGTACTGATGCTATCCTTTCCTGCTCTCCGAGGCGAGCAGGATCGCCAGGCCTTGATATAATAGCTACCTCTTTGGTTACAACAGCCGTATCCTCTACAAAACAACCATCGGGGTAACGCTCATCGGCCTCAAGAACAAGTACTTCCACCCCACATTTTGTGAGAGTTTCGCAATACCCTTTATGCTGATCAAGGGCTTTTTCATATACTGGTTTACCCAGGTTGGACGTTGTTATTCCATCAGCAAAATTCTTTCATGATTGTCTTACAATTGCTTTTGTGTACTTCGGCATAGTTTTATGAGTTTTTAATGATTTTTATTGCTTCAGTTGGATTCTCAGCCTTAAAAACAGCATTGCCGGCCACCAGCACGTTGGCACCAGCTTGGTATAGCTTGCCTGCGTTGTGAGTACCCACACCACCATCAACTTCAATTAGGGTGTTGCAGCCCTTTTCGTCAATCATCTTGCGGAGCCTTTCAATCTTTGATATGCTATTTTCGATAAAACTTTGGCCCCCAAAACCTGGATTTACGCTCATAATTAGTACCATATCGAGGTCGGGAAGAATTTCGTTTAGCAATTCAACCGGGGTATGCGGATTTAGCGAAACGCCAGCTTGCATTCCAAGCCTTTTTATCTCGGCAATAGTTCGGTGTAGATGAATACACGCCTCCCAGTGAACGGTGAGGATATTAGCCCCAGCATCTTTAAATCGCTCAAGGTATCGGTCGGGGTCAACTATCATCAAATGTACATCCAACGGTTTTTTTGCCAGCTTGGCAATATGCTCTACCACCGGGAATCCGTAGGACATGTTGGGAACAAACACTCCATCCATTATGTCCAAATGAAACCAATCGGCCTCGCTATGGTTTACCATTTCAATATCGCGGCTCAGATTGTTAAAATCGGCCGATAGGAGCGAGGGGGCAATATATTTTATCATAGTTTAATTCTTTTTGCAAAGTTAGTGAAAATGTCGGAACGTAGGAATTTCCTTTATTCTATATGGTGGATGTTTTGTTCTAGTTTATTCCACATACAATTATTAGATTTGTGTACACAATTTTAACTTTATATTGGCAATGGAAGATAACGCAATTAAAACATACGAGTTTCTTGAGAATTTCGAGCTATGGCTCCGTAATATTGGACTAGGGGTTGAGATGGCTCAATATGTAAAAGTGTTCACTTCGGTTGGGGCAATTATAATTCTAGCTGTTATTGCAAACTATATAGCCAAGCGGATTATAGTTGTTGGCCTTACATGGATAACCCAGAAAACCAAGAGCAAGTGGGACGATTACTTGGTAACCCGAAAGGTTTTTCATAAGCTATCACATCTAGCGCCAGCGCTCGTTATACAATTTACCATAGGTGTTGCTCTTTACGACTTTAACCCCGAGCTTACCAATGCCATTGTAAGTCTAACCAAGGTTTACATAGTGCTGGCTTGGGTGTTTGTTATCAGCTCGCTTTTCGATGCGCTGCACGATATGTACCTAAACCTCGAAATGGCAAGGCATAGACCAATAAAGGGATACATTCAGCTTTTTAAAATCATTATCTACATTTTTGCAGGTATAGTTATTATTGCCATTGTTTTTGATAAGGATGTAAAGAATCTGCTGGTTGGAATGGGGGCATCAGCTGCCATACTAACGCTAGTTTTTAAGGATACAATACTCGGTTTGGTGGCATCGGTGCAGGTGTCGGCCAATAATATGGTGAAACCAGGCGATTGGATTGAGATGCCCAGCCGGGGTGCCGACGGTACAGTGCTTGAGATTACGTTGAATACGGTTAAGGTTCAGAATTGGGATAGAACCATTAGCACCATTCCTACCTACGCCTTGGTATCGGAAAGCTTTACCAACTGGAAGGGGATGGAGGAAGGACCCGATGGGCGTCGCATAAAACGCTCTATCTTTATCGATATGCGCAGCGTTAAGTTTTGCTCTCCTGAGCTGCTTGAAAAACTCAAGAAAATTCATTACCTGAAGGATTACATCGAGATGCGCTCCAAGGAGATTGAGGAGTACAACGCTAAAATGCAGTTTGATACCACCATGCCGGTGAATGGTCGTAGGATGACCAACCTGGGTGTTTTCCGAAAGTACCTTGAGGCCTACCTTACCAACCACCCAAAGGTGAATAGCAATGCCATACAGATGGTACGCCAGCTGCAACCGACTGATAGAGGAATTCCTCTGGAGGTTTACTGTTTTTCGGCCGAGAAGGCATGGGTAGACTATGAGGGTGTTCAGGCCGATGTGTTTGATCATATCATGGCGGTGGTTCCTGAGTTTGAGCTACGGGTGTTCCAAAGCCCCTCGGGCGACGACATCAAAAGCATAATTCAAAGTCCAAATATCAACTAGGCATGAAAAAAAAGGTTGCTTTAGCACTATCCAGCGGCGGAGCCAGAGGATTGGTACACATAGGTGTAATTGAAGAGATAGAGAAGCGTGGGTACGAGATAGTGTCCCTATCGGGCAGCTCCATGGGTGCTTTGGTGGGGGGGATGTACTCGGCAGGTACCCTAGCCGATTTCAAGCAGTGGATTATGAAGCTTACCCGTATGGATGTTCTCGGCCTTGTTGACTTTACGCTTGGTACCAATGGGTTTATTAAGGGCGAGAAAATTTTTGAGGAGATGCAAAGGAAAGGTTTTATTGCCGACATAAGCATCGAGAAGTTGGCCAAGCCCATGGTGATTATGGCCACTGACATTATTAACAGCAAAGCCATTGCTTACGACAAGGGCGATTTGCATAAAGCGCTACGTGCATCTATCGCCATACCGGGTGTTTTCACACCCATAAAGGGGGAGAAGGGGCTTTTGGTCGATGGTGGGGTACTTTACCCGCTACCCCTTGAACAGCTCCAGAAGGGTGATGCCGATTTGGTTATTGCGGTCGATTGTAACGCCTTTATCCCCTACAAAAAGCCTAAGGAGGAGGCGATTACACGCCATGAGTCCGAGGAGGACAAGTCAGCATTTGAGCAGCTCAAGGAGAAATGGTACGAGTTTTTTGAGGGCGATGAGAAGAAGAAGCTCGATAAGGATACCAAGTTGGGGTATATCGATTTGCTTTACCGCGTAATACAGGTGATGATGAATAGCGCAACTAAGCAAGCGTTAAAAGATTTTCCCCCCGATGTGCTGGTGAACACATCAAAGGATGCTTGTGGCGTTTTTGAGTTTTACCGGGCCAAAGAGATTATTGGCCTAGGACAGCAGGCTTGCGCCAAGGCGCTCGATGAGGCTGGCCTATAGCCCTCGCTGCCTCACCACCTCATACATTATTAGGGCCGAGGCCACCGATACGTTGAGCGAGCTAACCTTTCCGTTTATGGGAATAGATATTAGCTCGTCGGCCATTTTTAGCGCATTATCTGAAATGCCAACATCTTCTGAGCCCATAATAATAGCAATGGGTTCGCTCATGGTGGTTTGGGTATATAGCTTGCTCGATTTTTCGGTGGCGGCAACTACTTTTATTCCCGATTGCTGCAGGAATGATATGGTTGACTTAAGGCTATGTACCCTGCTAATAGGAATGTGGTGAATTGCACCTGCAGATGTTTTTACCGCATCGGCACCTATGCGGGCAGAACCTTTCGAGGGGAATACCACGGCGTGCGCACCAGCGCATTCGGCGCTTCGCACAATGGCTCCAAAGTTACGTACATCGGTTACGCTATCGAGAATGATAATAAAGGGCGTTTTACCATCTTCCCACAGGCGTGCCACCACCTCTTCAATAGGCTCGAAATCTACTGGCGAGATGTAGGCAATAACCCCCTGGTGATTGCGCTGGCCAAACTGGCCAAATTTTTCGGCAGGTACATACTGAGGCGCAATCCCCCGACTACGTAGTAGGCTCATTAGCTCTTGAACCAGCTCCCCGCTTAGCCCTTTTTTTACAACTACCTTGTCAATCTCCTTGCCCGAGTTTATGGCCTCAATCAGCGGCCTAATGCCGTATATTACATCCGATGTATTCTGTTTCATTGTATTGTTGTTATATTAGTCTGAAAGTCAAAAGTCAAAAGTCTGAAAGCATGCCCTGAGCAGTTCGACAGGCTCACTGACCACTTGCCGAAGTACTCACTGACCACCTGCCGAAGGGTCGAAATACAAAATGTAAAACCCTAAATCCTAAACCCTAAATCCTAAATCCTAAATCCTAAACCCTAAACCCTAAACCCTAAACCCTAAATCCTAAACCCTAAACCCTAAACCCTAAATCCTAAACCCTAAACCCTAAACCCTAAACCCTAAACCCTAAACCCTAAACCCTAAACCCTAAACCCTAAACCCTAAACCCTAAACTCATTTTTCTCTTAGTTGAAAAAAACAGCTGGCAATTGGCAACCAATCATTTATTCAATCAACCAATCAACCAATCAACCAACCAATCAACCAATCAACCAATCAACCAATCAACCAATCAACCAATCACCCTTCCCCCCCCAAAATCTCCATTTCGTAGTGCAGCTGTTCCCAGCGGTGCATAGTGTTGTTAAGTTTTGCCTTTAGGCTTTCGTATTTCTTAAAAAAATCATCGTCAATGGCTGTGCCCTCGGGATTGCTCAGGATGGCGTCCATTTCAGCAATTTTGTTCTCCAGCTCGCTAATCTCTTGTTCAACCTTCTCAATTTGTGATGTTACCTTCCTTATCACTTTGTCCTGCTCCTTTCGGTCGAGCCATTCCTGTTTTCTGTCCGATTGACCACTGATATCCTTCACCTCCTTTTCAATCTGTTTACGGGTTTCTAGCTCCTTCAGATTTTCAAGCTTACGCTTTCCTAGGAATTCATAAATACCGCCTAGATGTTCCTTTACCTTTCCATCGCGGAATTCGTAAACTTTCGATACCAGTCCATCGAGGAACTCACGGTCGTGCGAAACAACAATCACAGTTCCTTTATATTTATTCAAAGCATTCTTAAGAATATCCTTCGAGCGCATATCCAGGTGGTTGGTGGGCTCGTCGAGAATTAGCAGGTTGTATGGTTGTAGCATTAGCTTCACCATGGCCAAGCGGTTGCGCTCACCACCCGAGAGAACCGATACCTTTTTGTCAACATCCTCGCCCCTAAACAGGAAGGCCCCAAGAATATCGCGAATCTTTGTCCGAACATCACCAACGGCTACCCTATCAATGGTTTCGAGCACCGTATGGGTAGGGTTCATCAGCTCATCCTGATTCTGGGCAAAGTAGCCAATGCTTACGTTATGGCCAATTTTTACCTCGCCTTTGTAGTCAATCTCGCCAACCAGAATCTTGCTAAGGGTGGTTTTCCCCTCGCCGTTTCTGCCAACAAAGGCAACTTTTTCGCCCCGAGTGATATTGAAAGTAGCATTGTCAAAAACTAGGTGTTCGCCGTAGCTTTTACCCACCTCATCAACCTTAACCACTAAATCGCCCGAGCGGGGAGCCTCAGGGAACCTGATGTTTACCGAGGTATTATCTTCCTCCTCCACCTCAATAACATCTATCTTTTCGAGCATCTTCACGCGCGATTGCACCTGATTGGCCTTGGTGGCCTTGTAGCGGAATCGCTCTATAAAATCCTTGGTTTCCTCAATCTGTTTTTGCTGATTTTTATATGCAGCCAGCTGCTGATCACGACGTTCCTCGCGCAGCACAACGTATTTTGAGTAGGGAACTCTGTAGTCGTATGCTTTCCCCAGCGATAGCTCTATGGTGCGCTCGGTAACATTGTCGAGGAATGCACGGTCGTGCGAGATAAGAAGGAGAGCGCCTGGGAATGTTTTTAGGTAATCCTCGAGCCACTGTATCGATTCAATATCGAGGTGGTTGGTGGGCTCGTCGAGCAGCAAAACTTCGGGTCTGCGGAGCAGAATCTTGGCCAGCTCTATTCGCATTCGCCAGCCTCCGCTAAGCTCCTTGGTGGGGCGAACAAAATCGGCCCTTTTAAAACCCAAGCCCTGCAAAGTCACCTCGGCCTGCGCCTCAAGGCTTTCACCACCAAGCAACGAGAACCGTTCACTTTTTTCGGTTAATTCGTTAATTAGCTTTGCATAATCGTCCGATTCGTAATCGGTACGTTGTTCCAGTGCCTTCGAGATTTTGGCAATATCTTTTTCCAGCTTCAATGTATCGCTGAATGCGGTCATCGTTTCTTCCAGAACGCTAAGCGTATTGGCCACATCCATTTGCTGGGGTAGGTAACCAATGGTAATATCGCGGGGTACACTAACCAATCCACCCGAAGGTGTCATTTGACCCACAATTAGCTTGAGTAGAGTAGTTTTACCCGCTCCATTCTTTCCCACAAGGCCTACACGCTCCTTGGGACTAACCAAAAAACTTATATCCTTAAAAAGATCGAAACCACCAAAAGTAACTGTTACCTGACTGAGCGATACCATTTTAATGAAATTTTATAGCGTGGCAAAATTAGTAAATAAAGGCGAATTGCCAAGGGAGAAGAGTGATTGCGAGATTGGGGAATTAAATTATTAACCAACCTGCTAAGCAATCAATCAACTTGCCTTTGGGCAGGTCAATCAATCAACCAATCAACCAATCCTGCTCTCGTTATGCTTCGCATCCCGAGACAGGCAGGCAACCAATCAACCAATCAATCAACCAATCAATCAACCAATCAATCAACCAATCACCCAATCACCCAACCTGTCCGCCCACTGGCGGATCACCCAATCACCCAAAATGGTTGCATAACATCAAAAACAAACCCAATAATTTTATAACTTGCAGGTCAATTAACCTATTGGTAGA
>JAVERU010000077.1:0-14698 GCA_034006965.1 Tenuifilaceae bacterium | reverse complement strand
CTTGGCACCTACAGTAGTATAGCCGAGGCGCAGGTGTTAGCGCACAAAATGGTTGCCCGTGTGCAGATAAACGAGGAGATACCTGTTCAAACCCTGTTGAGATGCTTTGCTCCCATCGAAAGCTACACGATGAATGGAGAGGCAACCTCAATATCACAGGCCGTATGGTTTGAGTATTTACACAGCTGCGAGGTGTATGTTGTGCCCATCGATTTTGCCAATGGTGGAGTCTCTCAGTTTATTAGGGAACGAGAGAATTGTAGCTCAATCATATCGTTCAACGATTACTTTGACAGGTATAAAAGGGCCATTGATAGCTTCAAGCCATTTGGGTTTCTGGCGAATTGATTAGTACGGTAAAAAATTATCCATTTAAAAGGTATATGATGAGAACGTTACTAGTAGTATTGCTTATGATTATTGCCACAACAGCATTGGCCCAAAGCGAGGTGCGGCTTAGGGTAGGGATGACATTGAAGGAGATACGTGATGAGGTTCCCGAGGCTATAGAGAGGGATAAAGGCCATGGAAACCATCTGGTTCAAGAAACTGACAATGAAATAGTGGTTTACTTTTTTGATGACGATGGGGTTTGCAATGTGCAGGTATATGTATACAGCATAGAGGGGGGTCCGGAGGTGGTTGAAACCTTAAAAAGCACTAAGGATATGGTTATGATATCCTATAGAGAGTTTATGTATTAAATGATTGTCCGTTATGGTACCTAAAGCCTTTGCGTCATACGAACCACGAAGTGCTCGATGAAGTCAAACCCTCGTGCTTTGAGGGTCGAAGCAATCTATAAAATACTGTTAGTTAAAAGATTGCTTCATCCGCCGGCTGGCGGATTCGCAATGACGTGTCATTTTAATCAACTCATTTGTCATAGGCATTATAGCGGATTATCATAATGTATTATAATGAGCAGGGGGCGCTTAAGTACACCATTCAGGTGAACGAAGAATCCTTTTTCCTGTATGTTGAAAAGATGTAGCATGAAGCGTATGAATTTAGCAAATGCAATTAATCTCCGATTTGCAGCAATAGTTTTCGGCCTTGCTAGCGGTTTTGGCTCTGTTGCCCAATCGGTCAATTACTACAATTATAATGGGGTGCAGGAGCTTCAATTTGTTTACAGCAATACTGTAAAAGGTAATACTGGTGAGAATATCAGCGAGGGTACCCTCCAAATATTTCGGAATGCCGACTCCAATAGAGACGGTAAGATTTCGGTGGCAGAGCTAAGAAATTTTCAGCGCTGGCTAAAGCGGAGCTTTAGGTATAAGGAGAATGCAACCGCCCTCCACCCCGATGACTTTGTAGCGCAAGGCGGAGGCGATTGCGAAGATTTTGCCATTATGACCACCTGCATGCTGAACTACCATGGCGTTGTGGCCTACGTTGCCATGTTTGGCAGAGTTACCGTAAATAAGCACGCTGTTTGCATAGCCCAGGTAACAACCAGCAAAACGCCAGGCTATCTATACTACACCCTTAATGGCTGGGGCATACCATCGGGGACCTACATCCCAATTGATTACGAGAAGGTTGGAGGGCTGAGCGCCATCGACCGCAGGTGGAAAATTGCTCGAGTTTACAAACCGTTTACGATTTATGGGGTGTATATGTAGTTTTAATGATTAATTGAGATTCAGTTTTTTTATTGAGGGAAAAACTGTAAATTGTAAATCAAAATTATGGATTAATATTGTATTTGTCTTATTAATATGCAGAAAATTAGAATACTAGAAATCCACTTCGATGCTCAGATTAAACCATTCGAGGTTGTAGCGTTTAGAGGCGCTATGGTTGATAAGGTAGGTAGGGAGGAGACACTTTTTCATAACCACTTATCCGATGGGTATCGATATCGTTACCCGCTAATACAATACAAGTCGATAGGTGGAAAACCTACCATGATGTGCTTAGAGGAGGGCGTTGAACATATCCACAAGTACTTTGAGAAACGCGACTGGTCGATAATGATTGGAGATAGGAAGTTGGAAATGAAGGTTGCCACCTTAAAACTTAACCAATTCACAATGCAGGCCTGGGAGCATCAATTTAATTATCGAATTAGCAATTGGCTTGCCTTAAATCAGAACAATGTTAGAAAGTATAATGAAATTGAATCGTTGGCCGATCGGGTTTCTTTTTTAGAAAACCTGTTGAAGGCTAACATTCTTTCGTTTGCCAAGGGTGTTGATTGGCACGTTGACCGTACCATTGAAGTTTCAATAAAACAGCTAGACGAACCTAAAGCAATAACCTACAAATCGCAAAAGCTGCTGGCTTTCAATGCACAGTTTGGCACTAACGTGTTTATTCCCAACCATATCGGGCTGGGCAAGGGCGTTAGCGTGGGGTTTGGGGTGGTGAAATCAAATAAGAAAACCAACTAAAACTTTACAATATGGCAAAATACCTATACGGAGCCTCGGTTCAAGGCATACAAAGTTTTATTTTCCAAACCAATGAGCTAAAAGACATTGTTGGTGCCAGCGAATTAATCAACAACATATGCGATGATGCTTTTGATGAGTTTGGAGGCACTAAAGCGCAATCAGTTATTAGGGCTGCTGGTAATATTAAGCACATTTTTAATGATGAGGGAGAGTGTAAAAATGCAGCTAAAGAATTTCCTCGCAGGGTAATGGAACTAGCCCCAGGTATTACCATAAGCCAAGCAGTTGTAAAATTCGATGAAGATCAGGGATTTAGCGATGTAATTGATGAACTTGAAAATCGGCTAAAAGTTCAACGCAACAAGCAAGCTGTTAGCAACCTTGGCTTTATTGGGATGCAAAGGGCAAGATCAACCGGATTACCTCTTGTTAAGGTCGATAAGGGGGATTATTTGGATCTCTCAACAAAGGCAAAGAGGGAGATTGCAAATTCTGGAAATAGTAATTCTACAAAAAAACTATGTAAAGAATGCTTTGGGGTTGATTTACCACATAGCAAGATTGCCTACAATATTGAAGATATCACAAAGCATAACGATTGGATTGCAATAATTCATGCTGATGGTAATGGTCTGGGTAAGGTTATTCAGGAAATTGGGAAAAACGAGAAAGGTTATAGCACATTTTCCAGAAGCCTTAACGAGGCTACAATCAACGCCGCTCAAGTAGCATATAAGGCTATTTGCGAAAAGTATGAAATTGACAAAGAAGAGAAAATACCCATCAGACCAATTGTACTTGGTGGTGATGATTTTACGGCTATTTGCCGTGCCGATTTTGCGGTTGACTATACTAAGGAGTTTTTAAAAGCCTTTGAGGAGAATACATCATCATATTTGGGCAATATCTTGAAAAACAATAAGGTGTTCAAAAACAGTGAAACTAAGTTAACTGCCTGTGCAGGAATTTCATTTATTAAATCGTCTTTCCCTTTTTACTTTGGGTATGATTTAGCCGAAGATCTTTGCAACTCTGCAAAAAAAGTTGCCAAAGCAGGAATTACTGAGAATGAATTGCCAAAATCCTGTTTAATGTTCCATAAGGTACAGGATAGCTTTGTGGTTGATTATGAAGAGATAGCTAAAAGGGAGTTAAACCCCCAAGAAAAAATATCCTTTAGTTTTGGTCCCTACTTTTTAGATAATAGAGTATATCCTTCAATTGATGAATTACAGATAAAATCCAAAATGCTATCAACAAAGGAAGGGAATGCTGTGAAGTCGAATATTAGGCAATGGATGTCGTTACTTTACGATAAATCTGATGCAGCTAAGCAAAAAATGAACAGACTAAAATCTATGTTAAGACTTAGCGAGTCAAAAGAATCCAAAGAACTTTTAGAACTAGTTAATTGGATTGAAAATGGCAAAGAACAAAATGGTACAACTACTTACCCAGCTTACGATTTGCTCTCGATACATTCAGTTACCTTTCAAAAAACTAAAAACACCAATAAGGAGGATTAGTTTATGGCTACACTAAAATATAAAATACAATTCTTTTCCGACTGGCATTGTGGCTCAGGGCTAGCGGCGGGTGCCGATGTTGATGCACTTGTGATAAAGGATAATGATGGTTTTCCATTTATCCCAGGAAAAACAATAAAAGGTTTAGTTCGGGAGGCCATTGAAACCATTGGTTTAGCTAATGATGATCAAATCAATAATTCTTTTGGCTTCTTCAAAGATGATAAGGAGAAGATGGTAAAGGGACAAATGTTTTTTGACAATGCAGAGTTCGAAAACAACTTAAAAGCAACCATAGATAGCCAAAAAACAACAAAATTCCTTTATCGAAGCATCTCTTCAACGGCTATTGAGGAGGATGGAATAGCCAAGGATAATAGTTTAAGACGGATTGAAGTGGTTGTGCCCTGTGAACTGGAGGGTAGCATCTACGACGTGCCTGATGAAATACGTGAGGACCTTGTGAAAGCACTAAAGTTTATCAAGAGAATGGGCGTGAACAGAAATAGAGGCCTTGGTAGATGTAAGATAACCGTAATCGATAATTAATGGGAGGCAGACAAATGAAAAAAATACAGTTTAAATGCACATTACTCTCCGATGTAATAATAAATCAAAAGGCAGCTACTAAAGGACGATTACAAACATTAGATTTTATCCCGGGCAGTAATTTTTTGGGAATTGCTGCTAGTGTTTATGGTGAACTGTCTGATGAAGAGAAGCTTTTAGCATTTCACAGCGGTAAGGTTCGATTTGGTGACGCACACCCCGGTATTCAAAGTAATAGGTCTTTAAGAATACCTTTATCATTTTCATATCCCAAATTATCGAGTATTGAGAAAGAACTATATGTTCATCATGCTATTAATGACCACCAGAAACTAAAAGAAAAGCAGCTTAAGCAATGCCGTACTGGTTTTTATGTTTTTAATGAAAAAAAGGCAACCGAGGTTAAGGTAGATAACAATTTTGCAATAAAATCGGCATACGATAGGGAAAAGCGTCGCTCAGCAGATGAGCAATTGTATGGCTATGAATCTATCCGCAAGGGGATTGAAATGTATTTTGAATTGACTTATGATGATGACGTGCCAGAAGATCTTATTACCAAACTAAAGAGTGCACTTATTGGAAATAAAAGAGTTGGACGCTCGCGAACTGCCCAATATGGTTTGGTGGATATTAAAGAAGAGAAGTACACTTCAGTTTCTTCAAGCAAAGCCGATAATGAATTAATTATCTATGCCGATGGGCGGTTAATATTTCTTGATGATTATGGGAACCCAACATACATACCTGAATTAAAAGATTTTGGGTTAGTAAATGGCAAAGTAGATTGGAAAAAATCACAAATTCGAACATTCCAGTATTCACCCTGGAATTTCAAAAGAGGAACAAGGGATACCGATCGTTGCGGAATAGAAAAAGGTTGTGTAATTGTAATAAAGGATGCCGTAGTTGAAGATGATTTAAAGGAGTACGTTGGTTTCTACCAGAACGAAGGGTTTGGAAAAGTAATCTACAACCCCGACTTTTTTGAAGTAAAAGACGGTGACAACGGTAGAGCTGTTTGGCAAGTGGTAAAGCCTGATAATAATTCAAAAAATCAAGACGAAAAGAAGCAAATCTTTGTTGAAGCAAAAAGCCCTTTGATTGATTATCTCAAGAACCAAAAAAAAGAGCAAGAATCAGAAACCAAGATTTACGAAAGGGTTAATGTTTTTGTTGAAAAGAGTGGACGTCTTTTCAAAGGAAAAACATTTGCCTCGCAATGGGGCAATATTAGAAGACTTGCAATGCAACACCCGCAAAAAGATATGTTAAAACTTGAACTCTTTACTAAAACTAAAGATGGTAAACCTTACGCCTATTTAACCCATGGTGTAGCTAAAGAAAAGTGGGAAGAAAGAAAAAGAAAGGAGACTTTTGAGGAATTCTTTGACTCATTGCCCGAAGATAAAGCACAATTTGCAATAGTTAACCTTGCCGCCGAGATGGCCAAAATATGCAGGAGGGAAAAGAAATGAAAGAGAATAAATTTAAACATAGATATTTAGCCCGAATAATTTTTGAGGCCACAACACCTCTGGCTGTTGGCTCGGGCGAGAAGGATATTATGACCGATGCCCTGGTTGCTACAGATGTTAATGGGTTGCCATACATTCCAGGAACTTCAATTGCTGGTGTTCTGCGCCATGCAATCGGTGAAGAGAAAGCGAAGGAGTTTTTTGGATTTCAATCAAAAAAATCTGAGAATAGCAAAGGTTCGGAAATTATTTTCACCTCTGCCCAAATGGTTGGCAAAGATGGAAAAGTAATTGATGGACTTCAAAACATCAATTTCTTCGATGAGTTTTACAGCAAATTCAGAACCCTCCCCATTAGGCAGCATTGCCGAATAGACTCCAAGGGAACTGCAGCCGATGGGGGCAAGTTCGATGAGCAGTTGGTTTATAAAGGTACTCGCTTTTGCTTTGAGATTGAGATGGTTTCAGAAGGTTCCAATTTTTCTCAATTTGAGGATGTGCTAAAAGAACTCTACTCAAAATCGTTTAGGATTGGTGGCGGAACCCGAAGTGGCTTTGGCGAAGTTAAGGTAGTTAGCTGCAAAACTGCTAAAATCGATTTCAACGATGAGGCACAACTATCTGCATACCTTGATAAATCATCGGACTTGTCCGACACTTCTTTTTGGAAAAATGGGTTTGTGGATACTTTCGATAAACCAGAAGAAAACAATACCGAAAAGTTCACAAAATATGAACTAAAGTTAAAACCCGATGATTTCTTCCTATTCGGTTCTGGTCTTGGAAACGAAAAGGCAGATATTACCCCTGTATCCGAGACTTTTATTGAATGGGATTCCAAAGGCAAACCTAAGTTCACTGATCAGGTTGTGCTAATACCAGCAGCATCTGTTAAGGGAGCAATTTCGCATAGGGTTGCATTTTATTACAATAAATTGAAAGGAGTTTTTGCCGATAGTGCTGATATCAAGCCAGAAGACCATATTGGCAGCAAAAACCTTGCAGTTAGAACCCTTTTTGGTTCTGAGGGCGAAAGAGAAAAAGGAGAAATGATTAATCAGCAACGAGGCAATGTAATATTTTCTGATATAGTTGAAAGAAAAGAAGTGAAGCATAAGTTGCTTAACCACGTTGCCATCGACAGGTTTACTGGAGGCACAATTGATGGTGCGCTATACTCCGAGGAGGTTATCTATGGCAAAGGGCAAAAGTTCACCTTTACGCTTCTCGCTGCAAACGATGCTCTTAAAGAAGGTAACGTAAAGGAAGCATTAGAGAATACCCTAAAGGATATCTGTAACGGCATGTTACCACTGGGTGGTGGCGTTAACAGAGGGCATGGTGCCTTTACGGGCGAAGTTTTGATAAATGGCAAACCTTTATAATTAGTTGGTTATGAAAAAAATTGAAAAATCGAAATATAGCGGTTACCTCTGGAAAAGCGACCAGAAAGAACCCGAAGTAATTTTTGAAGAGGAGCGTGAGTTTATCTTGGATGATAAGCAAAACCCATTTATTGTTGAAGGCTTTTTATACGATGGTAAAACCTCATATAGTATTCGCTATGTTGATGGGAAGCATCTCGTTAGTAAGTTTATTCTTTCAGAATTACCTAAGGAATTTACCCCGCAAACATATATTCCCTGTTTCAAAGGAGTTGAAGGATTAAATTTTCGACAGTATTGGAAACCTGAACCAGATCCTTTGTGTGAGGGAATGGAGGTTCTAAAACCCGCACAGCTAGTTTTTGTTGGATTTAAAAATAAGGAGGAGTAATCATGACAAATATTAGAGCACCATATAATTTTGTTCCCATTAATAAAGATGTTTATGAGCCCAAATGGTGGAGGAAAATTAATCATGATATACCCTTTAAAGATGGAGAAAGCGGAACAATTCATATAACTATTGAAAACAAATCACCATTGTTCTTAAGGAATAGTGAATCTGAATATCAAGAGTATTCGGCACATATACCTGTTGACCAAAGCACTAAGCAGTATTTTATACCTGCCACATCAATAAAAGGAATGGTGTCTAGCGTACTGGAGATTCTTTCCTTTGGCATGTTTGATAGGTATAACGATGATTACTTTGCCTATAGAATTTTTCACACTAAAGAATCAGATAGTAAAGAATATTTTAATGCAATGAAATTGGTGAGATGCGGGTGGCTAAGGAAAGATGGTGAAGATTTGTTTCTCTCGCCTTGTAACGGGGATTATGAAAAGATTTCACATGATGACATTAAAAAACAGTTCAATCGGTTTGATAAAAGAAAACAAACTAATGAAAAACAGTTTTCCTTAGCTCAAGGTAAACCTTTGTATCCAAGACTTGATGACTTTAATGTTGTTTGCACTGGTAATATTAACAGAAAAGAAATCGAATATCTTTTCCCAATAGAAAGACTTCCTGAGATAAAACTGAATGATGAGGTAAAAAAAGCTTTTATTACAACACACAAGCCAACTCCATTGTTTGAGAAGTACTATCTGCCAAAACTAAAAAAGGGTGAAGAAATTCCAGTATTCTTTTTACAGCTTGACAATGGTGAGGTGCATAGCTTAGGTCTTTCTAGAATGTACCGATACCCTTATAAGAACAGTGTAGCATCGGGAGTATATCAAATTGGTAATGTGCAGGTTGATTTGTGTAAAGCCATTTTTGGATATAGCAAGAATAGTGACTCATTAAAAGGGCGTGTTCATATTGGTAACGCATTTGCAAATAGACCTATTAACGATGATGAATTGATTGATGAAAAAAAAGGGGTGTTAGGTCAGCCCAAAGCATCATACTACCCGCTTTATCTTAAGCACAACCAAGAGAAGTACTCAACCTATGATAGCAAAAAAATTGAATTGGCAGGGAGGAAGAGGTACAGAATACGACCAGATAATAAAGTTGTTGATCCTCCAACTGGTAATGACAATGAAAAGGTGTTGACTCACTTTAAACCTTTGCCAAGTAACGAGAACTTTACCCTCAAAATTACAGTCCATAATCTTTTGCCAATCGAAATTGGTGGGTTGCTTTCGGCATTAACATTTCACAATCATTCAAATGTTAGCCATAATATTGGCTTAGCCAAGAGTTATGGGTATGGTAAAATACAATGTAAGGTAGTGTCGTTAAGTGGATTCAAGTACAATTTTGATGATTACCTTAGAATATTTGAGGAGGAAATGTCAACCTTTACTTATTCAAGGCAGAAAACACTTTGGAAGGATACAGAACAAGTGAAGCAACTTTTTGCCATAGCATCAGATCATACCAATGAGGATGAAATGAAGATTATGGAATTAGACGAGTATAAGGAATTTAAAAGGAACAAATCACCATTGCCTAGACTAAAGGAAAAAGTGGTCCAAGTCAACTCTTTAGTTGATAAAGGTGCTATACTAGGGCAAATTAAAATGAAAGAGTTTGATAACGAACTTAGTATAGCTAGAACCCATGAAAAAAACGAGGATTTTGAAAAGGCAATTACTTGTTATCTCGATGTGAAGAAAAGACTAAACTTGAAGGGGATAGAAACGAATGAAATTGACAATAAAGTAATCGAATTGGAGGGTTTGGTTAAGAAACGTTTCGAAAAGTTGCAAAAACAAAAAGCCCTTGAAGAACAAGAACGTAAAAAGCAAAAGGCCCAAACTGGTCCAGATATATCCAGATCAAAAGACTTTAAGGGAATTAAAAACCGAATGGACGCGTGGCTTAGGCAAACTAATAACGATAAGCTGCCTGACGAGTTTGTTGATTCTGTCTATAACCAAATTATTGAGGCATACTCAAAATTCAAACCTAGCGATTGCAAAGAATGGAAGGGCTTTGAGAAGAATAAAGTTTGGATTAAAATTTCTGAATGGATTGGGGAGGATAGAAGTAGAGAACTATACAAAAAGCTAATCACAATAATTAATTAACTTTCTCAATTATGGCTCGAAATGTATTTTTATCCGTACTCGGGAGTAGTTCATATAAAGAATGTGTATACTCCTATCCTAATGGTGCTTATAAGTCTGAAAAGGTGAGGTTTATTCAAGAAGCAATGCTCTCCAATATTGCTAAAGAGTGGTCTGAAAAGGATGCCGCGTATATTTTTTTAACAAAAGGGGAAAAGGGTTCGAGGATAAAAAACTGGATTGATAAAGATAGTAAGACTGAAGGTCTATGCAGTAGACTTAAAAACCTTGAATTAAAATTCGCTGTAAATGATGTTGATATACCTGATGGCAATTCAGAGGATGAGATATGGCAACTTTTCGAAATAATGTTTAATCAATTGAAAGATAGTGATAGGTTGTACATTGATATAACGCATTCGTTTAGGTATTTACCTTTGCTATTAATAGTCTTAGTTAATTACGCTAAATTTTTAAAAAATATTTCTGTTGAGTCAATCACATATGGAAACTGGGAGGCTAGGGAAGAGGAAACGAATGAAGCTCCTATTGTGAACTTAACATCTTTTGCATTACTTCAAGATTGGACTTCCGCAGCAAAAGATTTTATTGATTATGGTAAAGTAAGCAAAGTTGTTAGCCTTCTGTCAAATCATGAGGTTAAAGGTAAAGCAGGCCAGAACATATTTGATTTCAAAAAGAAATTGAAAGACCTTGAGGGCATTTTTTATACGGTTCGTGGGCAAAAAATTGTAAAGGGTCAAATATTTAAAGAAATTCAATCGAATTTAGATCTTATAACTCAAAAAACTAGCATTAAACCACTTATCCCAATAGCTGATAAATTGAAAGAAAAAATATCTCCATTCAATACATCGGAAGATTTAATGAATGGATTTGTTTCTGCAAAGTGGTGTGTAAAACATGGCTTAATACAACAGGCTTTCACTATTGCTCAGGAAACTATCATTTCAAAGTTTTGTGTTTATGCTGGTTTAAATAGTAGAAATAAAAATGATAGGGGGTTGATTAGTTCTATACTATCAATTGCAAAAACAAAAAAGCCATTTAATAAAACAAATCTTAATGAAAAACAGATTGAACTCGTAGATAGTCTTTTATTAGATAAATTTGTAATTGACATTGCTGATGCATATAGGGAGTTAACTAAGTTTAGAAATAACATAAACCATGCAGGATTTATAGGTGATGATGATTGGAGTGTGTTTGAGAAGTGTTTCGAAAAATTCTTTAACCAATGCTTTTTAGTAATAGAAAAAATGAATAGCAATGCTTATAAACCTCTCTAACCACCCATCCGCCAAATGGTCTAATGAGCAGCTAACGGTTGCTGAAAGCTATGGACGTATAGTCGATTTGCCTTTCCCAGAGGTAAACCCCAATGGGGATGAGAAGTATATAGACCAGCTTGCAAACGACTATTCCTATAAAGTAATGAGTATGGCGGGTGATAGCAATTTAACAGTTCACATAATGGGCGAAATGACCTTTACCTTTGCACTGGTTAGCTTGCTTAAAAGCAATAGTATTAATTGTATTGCTTCAACCACCGAACGTATAGTAAACGAATTTGGTAACGGACAAAAACAGGCAACTTTCAGGTTTGTTCGTTTCAGAAAATATATCCTTTAGCCCATGCCTACCCCCATCACCCTCACCCCCGACCAGCAGCACGCGCTCGATAAGCTTGTAGCCTTTATCGATTCCGATGATAAGGTGTTCATACTTCGTGGTTATGCCGGTACGGGTAAAACTACCCTAGTAAAAGCTTTTATTACCGAGCTAAGCAATCGCAAGCTTAAGTGTAACCTACTTGCATCAACGGGCAGGGCAGCCAAAATCCTTAGCAATATTACGGGGGGCTTGGCTACCACCGTGCATGGCAAGATATATACCTTTAAGGATTTTAATCAGGATCTAGAGGAGACCGTAACCAAGCAGCAGGCAACAGGCGTTGACAGCACGGGGCAGCTGTACCTAACCTTTGAGCTTCATCGCCTCCCCGACGACGAGACCCGTACCCAGCACTTTTACATCATCGACGAATCGTCCATGGTGTCCGATATCGCCGATAAGAATATCACCCAGGCGCTATTCGGTAGCGGAAGGCTACTGAAAGATCTGCTCGATTTCGATTCTCGGGGTAAGTTCATCTTTGTGGGCGATCATGGGCAGCTTCCACCCGTTGTCACGTCGTCGCGAAGTGCATTCTCACCCGCCCTGTCTGTCGAGTACTTTAGCCAAACCTTTAAGCTCAATGCCCAAATGGTTGAGCTTACACAAATTATGCGTCAGCATAAAGGCAACGATATCATTGAGTCGTCAAAAAGAGTGCGAGCCTTGGCCGAAAACGTGCCCCAAGAAAAATGGGGCAAGCTCCCGCTGCGGGGGTATAAAAATATTAAGCTCTACACCGACTCCATTTCCTTGGTCAAGCAGTACATTAACCTTATTCAGGATAATAGCTACAACAACGCCACCCTCATCTCGTACTACAATAAGCGAACAACCGAGCTAACCGAGCTTATTAGGCCTGCCTTGGGAAAACAAAAAATGCTGCAGGAGGGTGATTTGCTGCTAATCACCCAGAATAATATTCCCACGGGGTTAATGAATGGCGACATGGTCCTGGTAACCCAGGTCGATTCCGTTGTCATGAAGCGCGCCAGGCTAACCTTCAGAAAGGTGGAGCTCATGGAGCTGTTTACGCACAAAACCTACTCTTACTTCATGGTTGAGGAGCCATTGTACAGCAACGAGACCAACCTGAACCAGGTGCAGCAGCAAGGCCTTTTTATCGATTTTTATAAGAGGATGAAGGAGCAGGGCATCAAGCAGAATACCCTGCAGTTTAAGGATATGATGCTTACCGACCCCTACCTAAATGCCCTTAGGGCTGTGTTTGGCTATGCCATAACATGCCATAAGGCTCAAGGGGGAGAGTGGGATCACGTGTTTTTAGATATTCCGCGCAACCTAACCCTAAATGCCACCAAAAGTGCATACCAATGGGTTTATACCGCTATGACCCGGGCACGGCATCAGCTGCATGTGATTGACGATTTTTACATTAAGTAATCAAAAAAAAAAATTGCAGCATTTTTTTGTAGGTTCTTTGAAATTGTGTTAGTTTTAGCTGTACCTTTGCCGCCCCAAAAAAATGTCATGAAAATTGTTCGAAATCTCCTTCTTGGCCATATATTATTGGTTATATTGCAGGGGTACAGCGCATTGTAAAAACAACGGTCACAGACCAACTTCCACTACAACAAGGATTAAGACTTCACGTGGTGGTTGTACATTAATTTACGCCCGTCGTCACAGACCAACTTCCACTACAACAAGGATTAAGACTCCCAGTAGGTGTAGGCAACACAACTGCAATGGTGTCACAGACCAACTTCCACTACAACAAGGATTAAGACTAGTAAAAGCCCTCATTTAAGAGGGCCTGGATTAGCGTCACAGACCAACTTCCACTACAACAAGGATTAAGACAAAACTTTGTCCAATGGTTACTGTAATTTGTCTCAGTCACAGACCAACTTCCACTACAACAAGGATTAAGACGAACCTCATGCTCAGGCTCATTCCAGAACTGGATGTCACAGACCAACTTCCACTACAACAAGGATTAAGACTGGCTGTTCTTACCTCACCAGTTTCTATGTCTGTGTCACAGACCAACTTCCACTACAACAAGGATTAAGACGTGCCAACACCGTCCAACGGTGATACCCTTTACCCCGCCCTCCCGCATTCCTCTGCTATGCGGTTGGGCAGGCCAGGGGTGTAACTGCTCCCAGTAGTCACAGACCAACTTCCACTACAACAAGGATTAAGACCTTTTTAACTGTTCTTATCATCTTTTCAAATTTTGTCACAGACCAACTTCCACTACAACAAGGATTAAGACAAGGTGAAGGTGGTGCGGAAAAAGGTAATAGATTCACGTCACAGACCAACTTCCACTACAACAAGGATTAAGACACCTTCTTTACTGTCCTTAAACTCATATTTTCAAGTCACAGACCAACTTCCACTACAACAAGGATTAAGACACCTTCTTTACTGTCCTTAAACTCATATTTTCAAATGTCACAGACCAACTTCCACTACAACAAGGATTAAGACAGTTTCTTATCGTTACCATAATTGCCATAATTCAGTCACAGACCAACTTCCACTACAACAAGGATTAAGACACGTTTATTCTCATCGCTTAGTCCTCCTTCGTTAGGGTCACAGACCAACTTCCACTACAACAAGGATTAAGACATTTGATGATGTTGTGAATCGATTCGTTTTTAAAATAGTCACAGACCAACTTCCACTACAACAAGGATTAAGACGATATGTATTCTAAGGGTTGGTGATTTTTTCTACACCAGTCACAGACCAACTTCCACTACAACAAGGATTAAGACTGTGCTTACAGGCAGAAGCATCACACATAATTTACCTTTGTCACAGACCAACTTCCACTACAACAAGGATTAAGACTTGAGTAGCAGTTTGCCACCGATCCCCAGGTAATTTGTCACAGACCAACTTCCACTACAACAAGGATTAAGACTACTCCCCCGGGGCGGTGATTATCGCGGCCGCCCCGGTCACAGACCAACTTCCACTACAACAAGGATTAAGACACGATTACATCATGAGGGGAGGCAAATTCGTGCTGAGTCACAGACCAACTTCCACTACAACAAGGATTAAGACCCCGAGGCCATAAGGAAGGAGTTCGAGGGGCGAAGTCACAGACCAACTTCCACTACAACAAGGATTAAGACGGTATGGGTCACCGCGAG
>JAVERU010000076.1:0-14996 GCA_034006965.1 Tenuifilaceae bacterium | reverse complement strand
AGGATCTGGGTAAGATGATAGGTATCCCGATGGTTCCCACCATTAGCTCAAGGGGCAAGGGAATTAAGGAGTTGTTCGATACGGTGATAAATGTATACACCGACAAGGATAAAACCCTAAGGCATGTTCACCTAAACTACGGTGAGCACATAGAGCGGGCCATCGAAGCCATTCAGCTCCCCTTGAAAAAGCATGAAAAAAAGCAGCTTAACCTTCACTACTCATCGCGATACCTGGCCATAAAACTACTTGAAAAGGACAAGCAAGTCCACCGCATACTAAGCAAATCGGGGGGATACCAAGAGATTAGTGAGGTTGCCAACGCTCAAATAAAAAGGCTTGAGGAGATATATAACGAGGACTCGGAGACCCTAATAACCGATGCCAAGTATGGCTTTATTGCTGGCGCTCTAAAAGAAACCTATACCGAAAACCCACATAAGAAAAGACAAAACACCCAGACCATTGACGCTTTTGTTACCCATAAATTCTTTGGTTTTCCCATCTTCCTTCTTTTCATGTGGTTCAGCTTCTTCACCACCTTTAAGCTGGGTGCCTACCCCATGGATTGGATTGACCAAGGTATATCGTTGCTCAGTGGATTTCTTAGCGATGTAATGCCCAGCGGTGCCTTTAAGGATCTACTTATTGGTGGCATTATCAGTGGGGTTGGAAGTGTTATCGTATTCTTACCCAATATTCTACTCCTATTCTTCTTCCTATCAATTCTTGAGGATACTGGGTATATGGCTCGGGCTGTGTTCATTATGGACAAGCTGATGCACAAAATTGGCCTTCACGGGAAGTCGTTTATTCCTCTAATCATGGGGTTTGGATGCAACGTACCTGCCATTATGGCCACTCGTACCATCGAGAATAAGAACAACCGGCTGGTAACCATGCTGATAAACCCATTCATGTCGTGTAGCGCCCGATTACCAGTTTATATACTAATACTAGGTGCTTTCTTCCCCGAAAAAGCTGGTTCACTGCTATTCCTTATTTATCTTATAGGCATTGTTTTGGCTATCCTAATGGCCATTCTGTTTAAGAAAACCCTTTTTAAGGGTGAGGATATACCCTTTGTAATGGAGCTCCCCCCCTACCGAATACCAACAATAAAATCAACCCTCAGGCACATGTGGTTTAAGGCATCACAGTACCTTAAAAAAATGGGGGGGGTAATTCTTATCGCCGTCATCATAATTTGGGCACTTGAGTACTACCCAAAGAATGTTGAGTATAGCCAGGACTATCAAGCGCAAATAGAGCAGATAACCAGCGAAATGGGGCAGAAAATGTCTTCCGAAGTATCACTGAGTAGGGCTGGCGAGGAGAATTCAATCGAAGATATTGAAGCAGAGATAGAAAGAATTGAAAACCTAATGATTGCCGAGAGGCAAGCCAACTCGTATTTAGGTCGAATTGGTAAAACCATTGAGCCTGTAATAAGGCCACTAGGGTTCGACTGGAAAATGGGTGTTAGCCTACTTTCAGGTATAGCCGCCAAGGAGATTGTGGTAAGCACCCTTGGGGTTTTGGTGCAAGCGGGTAGCGACTCCGATGAGACGAACCAAACGCTTATTCACAATCTGAAAAACGAGGTGCACACCAGTGGCCCCCGTAAAGGCGAAAAGGTATACACCCCGCTAAGCGCCTTCTCCTTTCTACTCTTTATACTGATATATTTTCCCTGCGTAGCGGTTATTGCAGCCATTAAAAAGGAGTCGGGAAGTTGGAAGTGGGCTGCCTTCACAATTTTTTATACTACGGCACTTGCCTGGTTGGTTTCGTTTGCTTTTTACCAAATTGGCAGCCTGTTGGCTTAGGCCTATAAGGATAACAATGAAAAAGCAAAGGGGCTCGAAAATTTCGAGCCCCTTTGCTTTTTAGAATTATACAGTCAGCTTTTACACCGCTGTTGGGTCAACAAATTGGCGAGCTTTAAGCTCCTTGTCGAGCATATAAATGCCATGCCCCTTTCCGTCGAGTAGCTTTAGGCTATCAATAATTTCTTGGGCGCTGGCTTCCTCCTCAACCTGCTCATCGATAAACCACTGAAGTATGCTCTTGGTAGCATGATCCTTCTCCTCAATGGCAATATCCATTATATTGTTAATTAGTGAGGTTACCTTTTGCTCATGCTTCAAGGTTTCTTCCATGGCATGAAGGGCACTATTCCATTTCTCGGGCACCTCGTCAATAGGCTTAAGCACTGGTTTTTCGCCTCTTTCAATTACATAATCAAAAAATTTCATGGCGTGAGATAGCTCCTCTTGCCACTGAACCTTCATCCAATTGGCAAATCCATTCAGCCCCTCCGACGAGTAGTAGGCCGACATTGAAAGGTACATATACGCCGACCAAATTTCAGCATTTATTTGATCGTTAATGGCACTGTAAACACGTTGATTTAACATATCAATTTAATTTTAAGGGTTATAAAACATTAATTATCAACAATAAAAGTTATATAGAAAACAACTAGCGTTTAAAATTGTTCTGTTTGGCTTTCTGTTTAATCGAAATCTAAATTCAGCTGTTGTTTCAAATCCAATAGCTTAGGATTCTTCTGGCTCAAGAACTTAAATCGATCCTCAGGGGTATAAATATTGCCATTGCCACTACTCCCCTTACTCTGATTCAGAAAGCTTGCCTCTATGGTAATGCTCTTACAACCAAGCTTTGACCTAAGGAAATAGATTACATCGTTCTTTACATCGGCAAACATATCAAGCTGTAGCTGCGATTCGAAAACTACCTTAACCTGAAAATTGCTCCCAAGAACAGGTTGGTACGTGGTTAGTAAGCTGGCAAACCGTGGTTTTTCCGACAAATGGGTTTGAATAAACTGTTGCCATTGCCGCTCCAAATCGATTTGGCTGAAGATAACCTCCTCATCGGAATCGGAAGAGAAACCAACATCCTCATCCTCATCCCCTGTTTCCTCATCAAGCTGTTGAGCTGAATCTGTTTCCTTAATGGAGGGGGTAACAACCGATTTACCCTCCAAAGCATCCTTTATGGAAATACTTTTGGGTGTTGCCCTAGGCACGTAAGCTGATTTAGCTGGCGTTTGCCTTACCATTGGCTGGGGCTTTGGCTCGGCAACAGCCCTTGGACCTCCTTCTGTACTACCTGCTAGTATGGAGAGCTCGGTGCAGTCAGAGTCTAACCACTCGTAGAGGTTATTTTTTTTTTTCTTGATTAAGTCCGCACAACCTAATCAGCATTAGCTCAATATGTAGCCGCTGATTGCTGCTGTACCGGTAGGTAACATCGGCCTGGTTTACCACATCGAGTGCCTTAATCAGAAACTCAACAGAACATTCAGTGGCAAACTTTATGTATCGTTCGGCAATGGCTGCCCCCACCTCGAGTATTTGTGCAGTTTGTGGATCTTTGCAAACCAGCAAATTACGTAGGTGATCGCTCATACCCGAAATAAACTGCTGTACATCAAACCCTTTCGAAAGTAGCTCATCGAAAGTGCGTAACGCGTTGGCAAACTCACCCTTCAGAAAGTCCTCGGTAAGAGAAAAGTAGTACTGAAAGTCGAGTACATTGAGGTTTTCAATAACCTTTTGATAGGTAAGGTTGTTATCGCTAAAGCTAACCACCTGATCGAAAATGGAAAGGGCGTCGCGCAAAGCCCCATCGGCCTTTTGGGCAATTATATTTAACCCCTCCACCTCGTAGGCAACATTCTCTTGCTTGGCAATAAACTCAAGATACTTCACGGTGTCCTCAACCTTAATCCTGTTGAAATCGTAAATTTGGCATCGCGACAAAATGGTGGGAAGGATTTTATGCTTCTCGGTGGTTGCCAGTATAAATATGGCATGAGCTGGTGGCTCCTCTAAAGTTTTAAGAAATGCGTTAAACGCTGCTGGCGAAAGCATGTGCACCTCATCTATTATGTATACGCTGTACTTACCAATTTGTGGTGGAATACGGACCTGTTCTATGAGCTTTCGGATACCATCAACGGAGCTATTGGAAGCAGCATCGAGCTCATGAATGTTGAACGATCGCTGATTGATAAATGCCTTGCAACTCTCACACTCATTGCAGGCTTCCAAATCGGAAGTTGGGTTAAGGCAATTTATTGTTTTGGCGAAAATTCGGGCACACGTTGTTTTACCTACCCCTCGGGGGCCACAAAACAGATAGGCCTGCGCTAGCTGCTTGCGCTGTATTGCATTTTTAAGGGTGGTGGTTAGGGCATGCTGTCCTACCACACTCTTAAAGTTGGTTGGGCGATACTTACGTGCTGAAACAACGAAATTTTCCATAAATCAATAAATTGCTGATAGTTGCCAATATTTGTTTTCCTTATTGGTCTCTACAAAAGTAACAAAATTTGTGAAGCATTTAAAATTTTGGAGTTGCTGGGATAAAGAAAAAAAACAGGCCAGCACATCATGCTGACCTGTAAAGAGTTTACATTGAATTGTACCACTGGTTAGAATAAATCAACAGAGATATTCTGAATAAAGGCTGTAATTGTATATTCACGACCCACCTTAGCCTCGGTAAGAAGCATCAGCACGTTGAGCACCTCACCATCCTTGCGAATAATTTCGATCTCACGACGTTCTCCAACTATGGCAGGCTTCTCCGGATCGAGGTATGACGCTAAGAACTCGTCATTATCTGATGCTTCTGGAGGGAATAGGATGCGAATGCTTTGCCCAAGAATTTCCTCCTTGGTTACACCAAGCAGCTCCTCAGCTGCCTTATTGAAAAACTGAACAATACCATCCTGATCGGTGGTTATGATAGCATCGAGGAATCCTTCGAGGGTTTTCTCGGTTCTAATTTTAACACGCTCAATCTCCTTAAACTGATTTTTAATGTCCTCCTTGGCCTCACGGAGCTTGCGGTTGAGCTCTACCTCGTTTTGGCGCAGCATCTCCTCTTGTCGTCGGAGTTGCTCTGTCTGCTCAATGGTCTCTATCTCCATCAGCTTTTCGCGAGTATTATCATGGCCAATAAATACCACTTTGGCAACCTCTCCGTACATATCGTTAACAGCCGTAAAGGTGCCACGGAACCAGCGCTCCTCGTTGGTTTTCATCAGCATCTTAACCTGCCCTTCAAAAGGAATACCGTGGGTTACATCATCCCAGATTCCCTCTATCTGCTTTCGATCGTTCTTATGAAACAGGTCGAACACTGCCTTAGCCTTAGCCTCGGCTTGCGAAAGCCCGAAGGTTTGCTGAAACTTGTCGTTGGCATCCAGAATATCACCAGTTGGGCTAAACTCTACCTTAATGCTCGACCGGTTAAGCGCCTCTATTTGCCCTTCGAAATCGAGGCTTTGGTTCTTCTGCTCTGTGGTATCAATTGCCAAGAAAAGGATCTTCTCTACTCCACCGTTGGCATTGCGTACGCAGGTATAGGTTGCTATGGTCCATAAATCCTTGCCGCTCTTGGTTACGTGCTTCATATCCCCTTCAAAGTGATGCCCACCCTTTGCTAAGCTCTCCCAAATCTCTTCGAACCACACCCTATCCTTCTTATTGATAAACATGGATATATGCTTACCCTCAACCTCCTTGTTTGAGGGGTACTCGAGCTTATTAAGAAATTTAGTATTGGCGTATAGCATCACCCCATTCACATCGTACTCGGCACGAATTAGGGTATGGTTTACAGAGTTGGTGAAGCTAATAAACTTCTCGGCTTGCCGTGCGGCCTCCTCTTGTGTTGCCTGCAGCTCCTCCATATTCTGGCGCATCTGCTCTTCCTGCGCCTGCAATATCTCAGCCTGCTCCTGCGATTCCTTTAGCAACTTGGCTGTTCGAATGTTGATTTTGGTGTTTGAAATGGTGGAGGCTATACTTTCGGCTACCTTTTCAATAAAATCAATTGTATGCTGATCAAATGGATGAAAGGATGCAATCTCTAGCACTCCATGCACTTCGTCGTTTACCTTCAAGGGGACTAAAGCAATATTCTTCGGATTGGCCGTTCCGAGGCCTGAGGTGATCTTTAGGTAAGAATCGGGTACTTTTTTTAGGAGCGTGGTTTGTTTTTCCAGCGCGCAAGCACCAACCAATCCCTCACCCCAATTGACCCTACTATCGGCATACTTTCTACGCTCGTAGGCATAGCAAGCCGTTAGGTTAAAAAACTTATCGCCCGGATCTGTGTCGTCCAGTAAGTAAAAACCACCCTGGTTAGCATCGACATACTTAACCAAATTGCTAATGATTAAGTACGTTAGCTCCTCCACATCATCCTTTTCGGATCGAAGAATCTCCCCAAACTTAGCCAGCCCTTCGGCTGTCCAGCTGCGCTGTTCATCCTCTTTTCTTCGGATAGCCTCCTCCTCCTTGCTTTGCTTTAGGGTATCGCGAAGGTTCACAATGGCCTTACCCAGCACATCGGTATCATCAGGAGAAAAATCAGCCTCAATATCGCCCTCCTTGAGCTTTTGAACAAACCTATATAGCTTACGCTGGCGCGTGATTTCTTTTTCAGCAAAGGATTTGGCCTCATTCCGTACTCGAGATACAAATCGGGCAACGTAATACGATGCTACGGCAAGAATAAATGGTAATAAATCCAGAAGGTAAAATATTGGATAATG
The DNA here is from genome assembly GCA_034006965.1 of Tenuifilaceae bacterium. Classification (GTDB taxonomy): domain Bacteria; phylum Bacteroidota; class Bacteroidia; order Bacteroidales; family Tenuifilaceae; genus Perlabentimonas. The sequence continues at coordinate 8,398 of JAVERU010000076.1, read as the reverse complement.
CTTATGCAAACGAGCAATGCCCCCCCCTGTGAATGCAAGGTTTTGTATTTGGGCTTGCACAAACATTAAAGTCATCAAAAAAACTAGGCCTATAACAAAGGTTATAAGTGAAATTCGGATAACATACCCCTTTGAGTAATTATGCTGCATAGTCGGAAAAATTTGACTAAAATTAGATATTATTTGTTATAAACACTAAAATGTTGCCTAAAACTAGCTAACAAAGGCCTTTAATTGAATGTTGAAGGGTTGGTATCTTCAGCTTGAACCTCCTTTATCGCTTTGCCCTCATAGTGTAAATCGTCATCGGATTCATCGGGTGTATCTTTCATCTCGGGCGATTGCTCTGGCACAAATAGCTTGGATGCCTTGTCGGTAACCCTGTCTTCCCCATCGTTATGTACCGATGATCCATTTTGCGCTGTTGAATTTAGCTTGCTAATCTCCTCCTCTTTCCAACGTATAATTTTAAACTTATTAATTTCGCTCAGAACCTCTGCTTCGTTCCTTATATGGTCCTTCTCCACTTCGTAAAGCTTATCATTTCGCTCTTTCTCAAGTAATCGGTGCAGGTCGATATGGTGATCCTCAGTAAGCTCTGCCTGTACCACATCTCGCCTAATCTCAACTTGCTTTATGTACTCTTCTGCTTCCAGCAGATCGTCGTATGGCCCTCTGCCCGAGAGCAGCTTAACGATTATGGGCGCACTTTCGATAGTGATAAACAGTAGAATGATGAACCAGCTAGCCCATTGAATACTACTGCTGCTACTGGTAAGCGAATTCATAGCTTGTAGCCGAGCCAAAAAGCCATCGGATTGCATGGTTACAGCGATGGCATTGGCCATAGCATCATCTCGCCGCTTACGGAGTAGGGCTAGGCTTTGGTTATTCTGTTCAATTATTTGATTATTTATTCTCCTGAGCTGGTTAAGCTCCGCATCCACCTTGTCGTACTCCATTTTCTTCTCCCTGTAAACAGGGCCTTTACCGGGGGTTTGGGTGGGGCTCATCCCCTCTGCCTCAGCAATGATCATGCTGAAGAGCTCGTTGCGTTGGGTTTCTTTTCGGGTTAGCTCGTCGCGCAGGGCGGCATTCTGATTCTCGAGATGCTCAATATCAGTAAACTCTTGGGATATAAGCTCTGAGTACCTAATGTTGCTTTGCTGCTGATCGAAAACTATTTGCTGCTCAATCTCGCGCTCAAAGAGCTTGAGTTTGAGTGGCATCGAAACCACGAAAGCAATTAGTATAGCCAGCACAAAGCGAGGTAATGCCATTCCAAACTCCTTGAGCTTACCTTGCTGCTTTCTTAAGCTCGCAACTATGAACCAATCTATTGAGAAAATAAGGAAGCCCCAAAGTATACCGAATGCTATGGCTATCTCAATCTTTCTAAAAACAGTGTAGATAGCATACCCACCCGATAATGAGGCCATAACTCCGGTTAGAAACACAATTACGCCGATGCCATAAAACTTGTTAAATTCCGACGGGCACTGCCTAAGTATGTATAATCGAGCACCTGAGCACCAGCAGAAAAAGCTGTATAGCCATGGTAGTTGGTGGCGTTTAGGGGTTTGCTTATCTGGTTTTGAGTCGGATAAAGTTTGCATAATCTGGGAGTTGCATAAAACCACCGGCTATAAGGTCGATGGATATGATTAAAAAGCAAGTATAAGAAAAAAATGGCAATGGTACAATGCAAAAAAAGCGCTTTACTAAGCGCTTATGAGCCTAGTGGTGCTTAATCACATACGGAGCAATTGCCTCGAGCGCGAGGACCTTATCGACCCCTCCAAGCTTAATGGCCTCTTTGGGCATACCGAATACAACACACGTGCTCTCATCCTGAGCAACTGTATTTGCTCCTGCCTGCTTCATTTCAAGCATTCCCTTGGCCCCATCGTCGCCCATTCCGGTCATGATAACCCCAACAGCATTTGCACCAGCATAGCGAGCTGTACTACGGAAAAGTACATCAACCGATGGGCGATGACGATTAACCAGGGGACCATCCTTTATCTCAACATAGTACCTGGCTCCACTGCGTTTCAACAGCATGTGAAAATTACCAGGAGCAATGAGTGCTCGACCCCGAATTACCGAATCGCCATTCTCTGCTTCCTTGACGGTAATCTTACATATCTCATTAAGCCTAGCGGCGAACGAAGTGGTAAACTTTTCGGGCATATGCTGCACGATGATAATACCAGGCGAATCGAGAGGTAATGCCTTGAGGAAAGTTGTCAGCGCTTCTGTTCCCCCGGTAGATGCACCCACAGCCACAACATACTCTGTAGTTTTGATCATGCTCATATTGGGCGATATGGGGGGTATAACCGCATCGGCAGAGTACTTAGGCTCAACCATATGTGGATCTAGCTTAATTCGTTTCCTTGCTATTCGGGCGTGTGCTGCAGCTTTCACTGCATCACAAATTCTAATGCGCGACTCTTCAAAAAAGGTTTTGGTATTAACCTGTGGTTTGGTAATGATGTCCACAGCACCTAGCTCTAGGGCTTTCATACCTGTTTCGGTGCCCTTCTCGGTCAAGCTAGAGATGATGACCACGGGTATTGGATGTTGGGTCATGATCTTTTTCAGGAAGGTCAGGCCATCCATTCGGGGCATCTCCACATCAAGGGTTATAACATCGGGTACCTCTTCTGCAATTTTTTTGGCAGCAAAGTAGGGGTCGGGTGCTGTACCCATCACCTCAAGGTGAGGGTCGGAAGAGATGATTTGACTTAGGGTTTGCCTAACAACCGCTGAGTCGTCTACTATTAGAACTCTAATCTTGTTTGCCATAATTAAAAATCAGCGCTTAAGTAATTTATGCCTCCGAACTGATTGTTCTATCGATGTATCGCTGCTTAACCTCACCAGTGCTAGTGCAATACTCAATTTTACGACCTAATTTTCCGCCTACGCTTTTGGCCAACACTGGAATTCTTAGCTCCTCAAGCATTTCTAAAGCAAGCTTGATGTTTCTCTCGCCTATGTGAAACTGCGATATGTTGGTATCAATTACCTCGCCTCCGCCAAAAACCTTAGCCTTTAGGTTAGCTTTTTTGCACCCCAGGCTTATCATCTTATCAACCAAACGCTCAATGGCAATATTGCCGTACTTGGGACTAGCAAGCCCCTGACCATTCCAAAAAGGTAGCATGTAATGGTTAATTCCTCCTACTTTAGCTACTGGATCGTAAAGGCAAACGGCCACGCAGGATCCGAGGATTGTAGAAACCTTATGCGGCTCAATGCTGGCAAATAGCGCTGATGGGTACAAGAAGTGAGTACTTATTTGATCCATAGGTGGGGCTTAAAAGGTTTCCTCGTCCGACTCGAAAAAGGTTTCGTTAGCTTCCGAAGCGAAATCGGTGGTTGTTTCTTGGCTTTCTGGAATAGTAATGGTAAAACAGGCACCCTTTCCTAGCTCACTCTCAATCTTAATGGACCCATTAAGCATTTCGATTACTGCTTTATTTACCGATAATCCAAGGCCATGCCCACGATTCAGTGAGTTAATGCCTGAGTCTAACCTTTTGAACCTATCAAAAATAATGCGTTGATTCTCCTTACTTATACCAATTCCGTGGTCTTGTACGCAAACAACCAAGTTGTTACCTTTTACTTCACCCTTAATATCAATCTGCCCGCCCTCGAAGCTGAAGTTTACGGCATTGCTTAGCAGGTTTGCCAGAATTAGCTTAAGCTTTTCGGGATCGGTTTTAAAAAGAAACGTATCTGATTTATCGAGGGGGAAGCTGTGATCGAAAATCACCTGCACCTTTTTCCGTCTCGCTTCGATCTTAAACGATTCGATCACGCTCTCAATGATGTTAATAATATCAGCATTCACAATCTCGGGAAAAATCTCACCTGCCTCAATCTTTGCTGCTACAAAGATATTTCGGAACTGAAAGTCAAGCGTAAAAGCCTCGGAGTGAATCAGGGCGATCATTGAAACAACCTTTTTCCAGTTCTCCTTATCAACCGACAGGATGGCTTTAGAAAGGCCTAGAATGGAAGTGAAAGGGTTGATTATCTCGTTGGTGATGTTGGAAATAAAGTGACTCTTGAGCGCTTCCGATTCCTCCAGCTTTTTGTTCACATTTTTAAGCTCTTCGTTAAGCGTCTTGAGCTCCTTAACAGCTATTTTATTCTGCTCAAAGCGGCGTTTTAGCTCATCAAGCAGTTCGTCATCGGTTATTTTATGTCCCATAGCAATTGGTAGTTATAGTTTTTTAGGATATCATTCGGACTGGTGTTACAACCTTCTCAAGATACAAAAGAATTTGCTTGTTTAAAAGCGATAATACTACAATCGCTTAAATATTGTGGGTTTTACCTGCTTGAGAGGAACATCCATATTCATAATCGATTCTGAATGACCAAGAAAGAAGTATCCACCGGGTCTCAATTTATCGCAGAGCTTATTGATGACCTTCTCCTGAGTTTCCCTATCGAAGTATATTAGCACATTACGACAGAAGACTGCATCAAAGGTTTCGGGTACATCGTAGTAGGTATCCATAAAATTCAACCGACCAAACCGAACCCTCTTCCTAAGGTCTGCAACAACCTTAACCGTTGGGTTTGTTCTATCCTTGCTCTTTAAAAAATATTTGCGTTTGGTTTCAAGGGGAATGATTGAGACTCTCTCCTCCTTGTAAACTGCATCAACTGCTTTCTGTAGGATTTGGGTTGAAATATCGGTTCCAACTATTGAATAATCGAATCCGGGATTTTTCTCTGCAAAATCGGCCATAACAATGGCCAGCGTATAGGGCTCTTCGCCGCTCGAACAACCGGCGCTCCAAACTTTTATTGTACGCGATCCTGCCCGTTGCTGAACAAATTCGGGTAGAACAGTGCTGGTTAAAAAGTCGAAATGAACTGGTTCTCTAAAAAAATCGGTTTTATTGGTACTCACCACATCTAGCATATGAATTATTTCCGCATTCAGCCCGTCCTTGCTAAATACAAAATCTATATACTCCTTGAAAGTGGTCATATTTAGCTCCCTAAGTCGCTTCTGAAGCCTACTCTGCAGCATCACTTTTTTTACAGGAGGCATCTTTATTCCACTCTCCTTGTAGATGAAACGACTTAGCTTATCGAATTCATCCTGCGTAAGCTGAGCCCTAAAAATCTCATTTAAACGTGAGTTGAACATCTTTTATCGAATAAGGGATTAGATTACTACTAACTTGCTTAACAAGCATGCCTTTAACTTTTACACTGCGATACACTTATAAGCTTTAACCTGATTATAGGATTCCCATTTACAATGGCAAAAGCTCAAACCACTTACAAAAATTCTTATTACGAAACTAAATATAGATATTTTCTTTAAAAAAAGCGCAACTCCTTAATCAATATGAATCACTAATAACATCCTGTTAAACAATGTAATACTGGCACACGCTGCATCCAATGAGCTTGAATACAGAGTTTTAAGCATACAACTGATTTTGGGGAGATGGATTGAAATGTTAATTATACAAATTAAGCGGTGCCCTTTTATAACAAAGAAGGCTGTTCAAAAAGCTTTTCCACTCAATTAATGGCTTTTCCCTAAACCTGAATTTTGCTTTTTGAACAGCCTAAGGGGACATAAAAAAATTATTAGCTCCAGCCTAAAATTTGAATTTGCCCCCAACCCCTTTGAAGAAAATAGCACTAAAACGCTTAACTACAGTGACTAATAGAATTAACGTTCCATTATAAAAATAAAATATTTTTTGTTAAAAAGCAAGTAAAGCTAAACTTTTTTACTAGCTAATCTCCTCAATTTCGGTTGTATTTTCTGTCTCCTCGGTTTTGGTAAGTAGGTCGGTAACATCCTCAGTGGAAAAAACTGCATCCATATCGAGAATCATGATGAACTTTTCATCAATATTCGCAACGCCCTCAATAAACTCCGATTTGTACTTACTACCAATGCTCGGGGGAGGCATAATTTGCCCCTTCTCAATTTCGAGCACTGCTTGTACAGCATCAACTAGGGCACCCACCTGAATGTTTTCACCATCCACATCAATATCGAGCACAATAATACAGGTATTGGTGGTGTACTCGGTTGGGGTCATACCAAATTTTATGCGGGTATCGATAACTGGTAGCACCGTTCCCCGCAGGTTTATAACCCCCTTCATGTAAACTGGTGCCTTAGGCACTTCGGTAATCTTGGTCATCTCCAAGATGTTTAGCACTTTGCCTACGTGAGCAGCAAACTCCTCATCGCCCAGCTTAAACGACAAGTACGAGTTAATTCTTGATAAATTGTCCTGATTCATATAAATTCCTCCGTTTTCGGTTATTTACTCTTATTGTATGGCTCTTCGCTATCAATTGCAAAATCCTCATGATTGGCAAAAAGCTTGATTATCTTATTGGTGTCCATCACAAGGGCAACTGTTCCATCGCCTAGAATAGTAGCACCTGATATCATATCCTGGTTCTTATAATGCTTACCCAATGGCTTGAGCACAGCCTGGTACTCTCCAATCACACTATCAACAACCAGACCTACGCTTTTCTCCTCGAAGTTAACAACTATAACTTGTTCATACCTTTCGGAGTTCTCAGGGTGACCAAATTCTCTACGAACGTAGAAGAAGGGCACCTGTTTACCATCGAGCACAACCACATTATTGAAAGTTTTGGCTATCTTCTCATGCTCAACAGCGTAAATTTTATCAACTACCGACAAGGGAATGATAAAGTTCGTATCGTCAACCTTAACGAGCAAGCCATCAATAATTGAAAGGGTTAAAGGTAGCTTAATGGTAATAGTAGTTCCCACACCCTTCTCTGAGTCAATCTCAACCTCACCTCTAATATCGGCTATTTTACGCTTAACTACATCCATTCCAACGCCACGGCCTGACACATCGGTTACCTTGGTGGCGGTGCTGAATCCTGGAAGGAAAACTAGCTCAAGCACCTCACGCTTAGTCAGCCTGCGTTCGGCCGAGATGATACCCTTTGCAATGGCCTTCTGAGTAATCATCTCGGGGTCGATACCTGCTCCATCGTCGCTAATCTGAATCATTACATTGGCTCCAGAGTAAAAAGCTTTTAGGGTGATCTTCCCTTGCTTAGGTTTCCCCGCCTTCTCGCGTACACTGGCCTCTTCAATACCATGGTCAAGGCTATTGCGAAGGATGTGCATTAGGGGATCGACTAAGCTCTCAATAATGGTTTTATCGAGCTCGGTTTCGGCTCCCTCTGTAGCAAAAATAACATCTTTGCCTAGCTCTGAAGATAAATCGCGCACAAGCCTCTGAAAGCGGGTAAGCATATTCTCAATGGGAATCAGCACTATGCTAAAGGCAATGTCGCGTAGCTGGCGCGACAATTTCTGTACGTTCTCAGCTATTGGGACCAAACCGGGCACAGCGCTCTCCTCGGCAAAAAGGCTGAGCCTTGCCTGTGTAGTTACCAGCTCGGAAACAAGATTCATAAGCATATCAAGCTTGTCGGCTGCAACCCGAATACTACTAATTGATGCGTCCTTTGCAATAACCCTATCTTTGCCCTTGGCTGAACTTTTTGGGGTGGTTGTGCTACTCTTTGCTATACCAACAGCAAGTCTTTGCACAGCGTTAAACCCTATATCCTTTTGGATGCTAGACAGGTTATCGAGCTCGCCCACAAATTGCTCGTTCGCGAGCACGTTCCCATCCATTATCTTCTGTATCTCGATATTTGACTCGTCCTCTACGAAAATAAAAACATCGTTGATTTCGTTAACCGTAGACTCGGTATAGAGAATGACCTCCCAGTATGTGTAGCATAAGCTCTCATCAATCTCCTTAAGTGGGGGAACCCTATTTAGGTGGGCATACACTTTAGCCTCCCCTAAGGAATGCAGCTCGTCAAGCAGATATAATGGATTTGTTCCATTGTCAAATATGCTGCTATTGGGTTCAAATAGGATGTAGTAGCTGGCACCCTGATCACCGTTTCTATCGGTGTTGGTATGCTCAGCGGGTAAAGGTAATGTTTCCTCAGGAGTTGCCTGATCAGCGTTTATTATATCGGCTACCTTGCTCAGCAGCATTTTGTGGTTAGCTTGTACATCGGGGTTGCTGTAGTTTTCCTCATCGAGGAGAATTTTTAGGTGATCTACAGCAGCAAGGGTAAGATCGAGGATTTCACGCGAAACGGAAAGCTTATGGTTCCGAATGAGATCGTAAACCGTTTCCATCTCATGGGTAAAGCTGTCAATCATTTCGAACCCGAACATACCACTATTCCCCTTTAGGGTATGCATTACCCTAAACACCTTCTGCACAATGGCCTCGTCCTCGGGGTTCTCCTCTAGCTCGAGTAGCGATTTCTCGAGACCATCGATGAGGTCGACCGCTTCTTCTACAAATTTTTT